>SKKS01000372.1 GCA_007123625.1 Paracoccaceae bacterium | reverse complement strand
CGGCGGCGAGGTGCCCGACATCTGGGACCACGCTTATGTCATCGTCGAATTTGCGCGCGGGGCGCGGGCGATGCTGGAGTTGTGCATGTTCGCCGAAGGCGCGCGCTGGCAAGAGGAAATCAGTGCCGTCGGGCCCGCAGGACGGATCGATTGCCTTGTGCCCGGGCCGGGGCGGTTCTGGCCGGTCGATCTGGGGCCGCCGCCGGTCGCGCAGCTGATCGTCAGCCCGCGCGCGCCGAAAGGGCCCAGGGTGGCGGATATCCCGGTCGATCCGACGTTGCTGGCGGCGGGGGATCACAACGGTTCGACCTTCTATCAGCATCAGCGGTTTGTGGCCGCCGTGCGGGGCGAAGGTCCGGTCGAGGTCGGCGCGCTGGACGGCTGGTGGGCGGTGGCCATGGGGCTTGCGGCGCAGCAGTCGGCGGCAAGCGGGCAGGCGGTGGACCTGGCACGGTGCGACTATGTGCCGCCGCTTCGGTCCGGGATGGCGGGGGGCAATGCTGTGGGGGCCGCCTGAGCGCATCGGTGGCAAAGGCGCCCGCCCGACGCTCGCCCACCCACCCACCCCGTGCGCCGGGCGGGCGCGCCCGGTGCCAAGGCAGCGGGCAAGGTCCTGGGCCAGACCGTGTGGCCCGTCAACGGCGTTTGCGCAGATAGACGTAAAGCGCGCCGTCGCCGCCGTGGCGGCGGTGGGCGGGGCGGATGTCCAGAACCATGCCCGAAAGCGGCGCCTGCCGTAGCCACGCGGGCACTGCATGGCGAAGCGCGCCGGGACGGCGGGGGATCGGGCCGTCATCCGCCGCCCCGTTCCGACCGTCTGTCAGCCCCTTGCCGGTGATCACCAGCACCAGCCTTAGCCCGCGCGCCCAGGCATCGGCGACGAAGCCGCCCAGCGCGCCCTGGGCCTGCGCCAGTGTCATGCCGTGAAGGTCGATACGCGCTTCAGGTGTCAGCTTGCCCCGGTTCATCCGCATGAACTGTCGCCGGTCCATAGTGACCGGGGCATCGCGCAGGGCCTCGGTGATGGGGCGGGCAAGGTCGTGCCCGGTGCTGTTCGCGCCCGCCCGATGGCCGATGCGGAAATCCGGCGGCAGCGCGGCTGGCGCCTTTTGCATAGGCGCTGCGGTCCGGCTGTCGAATGCGGGCGATGGCGGCGCGGGCGCCGTTGGAATGTCCGCTGATCGCCCTGGTCGCGCGCGGGTGGTGCGCGCCACCTGCTCCCAAAGCGTGCGTTCCTCGGGGCGCAGGCGGCGGCGGGACATCGGCGGGCTCCGGGGACTGCAGCCATGCCGCGCGAGCGGCAGACGTGCGCGGCGGCTTCAGCCGCCGGTGGCGACCAGCTGCCAGTTCGGGCTGTCCGAGCGCATGTTGCGCGCAAAGGTCCAGACGTCCTTTTGGCGCTTGATCACATTGGGGTCGCCCTCGACGATATCGCCGTTGTTGTTGCGCACCACCGATGTCAGTTCGCCGACGAACCGCACGGTGACCTCGGCCTCGTCGGTGGCTTCGTCGTAAGTGGCGTCGGTCAGTTCGACCTCGCGCACGCCGACGAATTCGGCTTCGACCCGCAACCCCTCGCGGTCGCGCAACTGCACCACCTCGTCGAAGCTTTCGAACACATCGCGCGACAGGAACGGCAGGATGTCGTCCAGTTTGCCGCTTTCGAACGACATCAGGATCATCTCATAGGCGCCGCGCGCCCCGGACAGGAATTCGGTCACGTTGAAGTCAGGGTCGGCCGCCTTCATCCGCGCCAGTGCCTTGGCCGCGTCGGACCCTTCGGGTACATGGTCGACAATATCGGTGTCGGGTCCGCCTTCGATCACCTCGAACCGGCGGGGGGCGGGGGCGTCGTCGCGCGCGGCGGGCCCTTCGACCGGTGGTTTTTCGAAGCCATCGCGCGATCCGAGCACGCTACGCAGGCGCATGATCAGGAAAATTGCGATGCCTGCAAGAACTAGTAGCTGGATCACGGCAGGGTCCATCGTTACCTCGGTGGGGAGGGTTGGTATAAGGTTTCGAAGCCTTATGTAAGGTGCCGGGGCGGGTGAGTCCACCACAAGCGCCCGTGATCGGCAACTGAGGCCACTGGCGATGCGGATGCCGACGGCTCCGGCATAGCGAAAAACGGCGTCAGCTGCGCCGGGATGGAGACAGGATGAGGATTGTTCTGGCGCTGATCGCGCTGCCCTTGATCGAGATTGCGCTTTTCGTCCAGACTGGGCGCTGGATGGGACTTTGGGTGGTGCTGGGACTGGTTGTCGCATCCGGTCTGGGCGGGCTGCTGGTCCTGTCGCATGGGCGAGCGGGCGGTCTGCGCGATATACAGCGCGCGATCGAGACCGAGCGCGATCCTTCGGGGCCCTTGGGGCATGCCGCGTTGCGGATGCTGGGTGGCGTGATGCTGGTGATGCCTGGGTTCCTGACCGACGCGCTTGGTCTGTTGCTGATGGTGCCCGCGATGCGCGGGCTGGCCCTGCGGCGGATGCATGCGCGGGTGGCAACCGTGCACGCCCGCGCGCATGCCCGGGCGCACACGACGCATGCGCGCGGCTCTGGTCCGGGGGGTCGGCCTGATGTGATCGACGCAGAGTACGAGGTGCTCGATCCGCGCAAGGACAGTCCCTGGCGCGATCACGTTGGGGGACAGGCGCCCGGAGGTAGCGCAGACGGCGGCACAACCGGCAGCGGCCACGGCGGCACTGGCAAGGGCGACAACCCGGAAAACCGCCATTGAGGCGCCGTCGCCATGCTGATAAACCCGCCGACAATGCGATTTACAGGAGCGACACATGACCGAGAATGGCAACAACGGCGCCGGGAACGCGGCACAGACGGGGCCCCAGACCGGAGCCCAGACTGGCACCCAGCCCGGTGCGCAGGCAGGCGACGCGCAGCAGACCCCGCAGGTGAAAATGCGCGTGCTGTCGCAGTTCGTGAAGGATCTGTCCTTCGAGAACATCGCTGCGCAAAAGGCGATCTCGGGCACGAATGTGCAGCCTGACATCAAGGTGCAGGTCAGCCTGGATGCGCGCAAGCGCGAGACCGAACATCACTATGAAGTGACCACCAAGTACAAGGTCGAGTCGAAGAACAAGACCGACGATTCGGTGCTGTTCATGGTGGAACTGGATTACGCCGGCGTCTTCGTGATCGAGGGCGTGCCGCAGGAGCAGATGCACCCCTTCCTGCTGATCGAATGCCCGCGAATCCTGTTTCCCTTCGCGCGGCGAATCATCTCGGACGTGACCCGCGACGGCGGGTATCCGGCGCTGAACCTGGACAATGTCGATTTCCTGGCGCTCTACCGGCAGGAGTTGCAGCGTCAGGCCGCGTTGCGTGCGCAAACCGGCGGCGGCGAGACCCCGGCGACGAACTGACCGGCCCGAACGGGTCGGCCCGTCGGCTTGGCGAACGAAGCTGCACGGGACCGCCCGTGCGGCTTTGACTGTTCAACAGCGCCGCGCGGCGGGGTGTCGACGCTGCAGCATGGATCAACGCGTGTGTCCGTGACAAAATGACCGTCTCGGTCGCGCCCCTGCGCGCATACTTTCAGGAGGTCCCGTGAACAGGATTGTCGTGATCGGCGCCGGTCAGGCGGGCGCCGCGCTGGTGTCAAAGCTGCGCGCGGCGGGATACGCGGGCGAGTTGGTGCTGCTGGGCGAGGAACCGGCCCCTCCCTATCAGCGCCCGCCGCTGTCCAAGGCCTATCTGTTGGGAGAGATGGCCCAGGAGCGGTTGTTCCTGCGGCCCGAAACCTGGTACGCCGAGCAGCGGATCGACCTGCGCACGGGCACGCCGGTGCGCGCCATCGACCGCGGCGCCCGGCAAGTGGTACTTGATCGTGGGGTGATCGGCTATGACGCGCTGGCACTGACCACCGGATCGGTGCCGCGATACCTGCCCGAAGCTGTCGGCGGCGGGCTGGACGGGGTGCATGTGGTGCGCGGGCTGGCTGATGTCGATGCCATGGCGCCCGAATTCGCGCCGGGTCGGCGGGTGGTGATCGTAGGCGGCGGGTACATCGGGCTGGAGGCGGCGGCGGTAGCGGCCAGCAAGGGGCTGGAGGTGACGGTGCTGGAAATGGCGCCGCGTATCCTGCAGCGGGTTGCAGCGCCAGAAACCTCGGACGTGATGCGCGCGCTGCACCAGGCGCACGGGGTGCGGGTGCTGGAAGCCACCGGCCTGCAGCGGATCAGCGGCGAGGGTCGCGCGCGTGGCGTGATGCTGTCGGACGGCACCGAACTGCCGACGGATTTCGTGATTGTCGGCATCGGCATCCTGCCCGCGACCGCGCTGGCCGAAGGCGCCGGGCTGACGGTGGACAATGGCATTGCCGTCGATGCGCAGGGCCGCACCTCGGACCCGGATATATGGGCGGCGGGGGATTGCGCGTCGTTTCCTTTCGCCGGGCGCCGGATGCGGCTGGAAAGCGTGCAGAACGCCATTGATCAGGCCGAACTGGTGGCCGACAACATTCTGGGCGCGGGCCGGGACTATGCGCCAGTGCCGTGGTTCTGGTCGGACCAGTACCACATGAAGCTGCAGATCGCGGGGCTGAACGCGGGGTACGACCGGCTGGTGGTGCGCGCAGGCTCGGGGCGCAGCCACTGGTACTTTGCGGGCAAGCGGTTCCTGTCGGTCGATGCGTTCAACGACCCCCGCGCGTACATGGTGGGCAAGCGCCTGCTCGAGCAGGGCCGCAGCCCCGATCCGGCGCTGATCGCGGATCCGGGCGTTGATCTGAAGGTTCTGCTCAAGGGCTGAGGCGGGGCGTGGCCAAGAAAGCGGCCGCCCGGCGCACGGGCACCGGGGCAAGGCCTTGATCGCGGATGGCGCCCTGGATCCGGCGGTCAGCCGTCCTTGCGGATGGTCTCGTTCTTCGGGTCATAGGGGCTGTCGCAGGTTACGGTTGCCGCCCACAACTTGTCGAACATCCGCAGCTTCAGCGTCTGGCCCTCGACCGCCAGATCGGGGCGCACGTAGCCCATGCCGATGGATTTGCCAAACGCCACGGAATACCCGCCCGAGGTCAGGCGTCCGACCTTTTCATCGCCCAGGTACAGCGCCTCGCGGCCCCAGGGGTCGGCGTCGGCGGGGCCGTCGATCAACAGCGTGCAGCATTTGGAGCGGATGCCGGTGGCGGCCATGGCGTCCTTGCCGTGGAAATCCTTGCTCATGTCCACGAAGCGCGGCAGATCGGCCTCCAGCGGGGTCGCATCGCGGCCCAGTTCGTTGCCGAAGGCGCGGTATGATTTTTCCTGCCGCAGCCAGTTCTGCGCCCGCGCGCCGACCAGCTTCAGGCCCACACCCTCTCCTGCTGCCATGATCTGGTCGAACAGGTAATTCTGCATCTCGATGGGGTGGTGCAATTCCCAGCCCAGCTCGCCCGTATACGCCACGCGTACCGCCCGTACCGGACACATGCCCAGTTCGATGTTGCGCATGCTCAGCCAGGGGAACCGCTTGTTCGACAGCACGGTGGCGGGGTCGGCATCCCTGACCAGCTTGCCCAGCAGGTCGCGCGAGTTTGGCCCGGCCACGGCAAAGACGCCCCATTGCGTGGTCACGTCATGGATGTCGATCCAGCCGAAATCGGCCATCCTGTCCTCGGCCGCCTTGCGCAGGAAGTCACCGTCATAGGCGGTCAGCGCCCCGGCCGAGATCAGGTAGTATGCGTCCTCGGCCAGCCGCACGATGGTGTACTCGGTGCGCGTGGTGCCGGTTTCCGTAAGTGCATAGGTCAGGTTGATGCGCCCCACCTTTGGCAGGCGGTTGCAGGTGAACCAGTCCAGGAAGGCCGACGCACCCGGACCGCGGACAAGGTGCTTGGTGAACGCGGTCGCGTCGATCATGCCGACGCCTTCGCGGATGGCGCGGGCTTCATCGACCGCGTATTGCCACCAGCCGCCGCGCCGGAAACTGCGGCTGTCATGGTCGAACCCTTCGGGCGCGTCCACCGGGCCATAGTAATTCGGCCGCTCGAACCCGTTGACGCAGCCGAATTGCGCGCCGCGCGCCTTTACCCGGTCATAGCACGGCGCGGTGCGCAGGGGCCTGCAGGCCGGGCGCTCTTCGTCCGGGTGGTGCAGGATGTAGACGTGTTCGTAGGCTTCCTCGTTCTTGCGCGCGCCGTATTCGGTGGTCACCCAGTCGCCGTAGCGCTTGGGGTCAAGGCTGGCCATGTCGATCTCGGCCTCGCCTTCGGTCATCATCTGCGCAAGGTAGTATCCGGTGCCTCCGGCGGCGGTGATGCCGAAGCTGAAGCCTTCGGCCAGCCACATGTTGCGCAGGCCCGGCGCTGGCCCGACCAGCGGGTTGCCATCCGGGGTGTAGCAGATGGGGCCGTTGTAGTCGTCCTTGAGGCCCACGGTTTCCGACGACGGAATCCGGTGGATCATGGACATGTATTCTTCCTCGATCCGCTCCAGATCCAGCGGGAACAGGTCAGCGCGGAAGCTTTCGGGCACGTCATACAGGAACCGCGCGGGGGCGTTGCGCTCATAAGGACCAAGGATCCAGCCGCCGCGTTCTTCGCGGACATACCATTTCGCATCGGCGTCGCGCAGCACGGGGTGTTCGGGGTGATCCTTGCGGTACTCGACCAGCATCGGGTCGGGTTCGGTGACGATGTACTGATGCTCCACCGGGATCGCGGGGATCTTGATGCCCAGAAGCCGCGCCGTGCGTTGCGCATGGTTTCCGGTGGCGGTGACCACATGCTCGGCGGTGATCTCGAAACGTTCCTCGGACGGCACCAGATTGCCGCCCTTTTCCACCATCTTCGTGCAGGATACGACCCATTCGCTGCCCGTCCAGCGGTAGCTGTCCACCTGCGCCCGGCGCATGATCTCGGCCCCGAACTGGCGCGCGCCCTTCGCCATGGCCTGGGTCACATCGGCGGGGTTTATGTATCCGTCGGTCGGATGATAAAGAGCGCCCTGCAGGTCCTCTGTCCGGACCAGCGGCCAGCGGTCCTTGATCTGCGCGGGCGTCATCCATTCATAGGGGATGCCCACGGTTTCGGCGGTTGCGGCATAGAGCATGTACTCGTCCATGCGCGCCTGACTTTGCGCCATCCGCAGGTTGCCCACCACATAGAACCCGGCGTTCAGCCCGGTTTCGGCCTCGAGCGTCTTGTAGAATTTCACGCTGTAGTCGTGGATGTGGCTGGTCGCATATCCCATGTTGAACAGCGGCAACAGCCCCGCCGCGTGCCATGTAGAGCCCGAGGTCAGCTCGTCGCGTTCCAGCAGCATCGTGTCCCAGCCCGCCCGGGCCAGATGATAGGCGATCGAGGACCCGACAGCCCCGCCGCCCACGACAAGGGCTTTGACATGCGTTTTCATGGTGCGACTCCAGCACGGACGTTTGGGTTGTCCTTGCCGCATATCCGCCCCCCCCGCGAAGGCCGTCACGACGCATGACTGCGCAAAAGCGACAAGCGCTCCGGGCGGTGGAGGAGCCTGCGTTGGCTGGGTGGCGGGGCAGGAGGGTGCGTGCAATCAACATTTTGTGGACATTTTCGTTTCGGTAGCAACATGCTTGAAAGTGTTCCCTGCTTGTTCTATATTGGAAGGACGCAAAAGGAGGTTTGGCCATGATCCATGAACACACCCTGCCTGCGACCGAGAAACAGCTTGCCTACGCGCGCAAGCTGGCGCTGCGCAACCAGGTCATCGTCCCGTGGGAGGTCCAGCAGGACCGGCGCGAGATCAGCCGCTGGATCCGTACCCAGGCGGCGTTGCGCCCCGCTGAACGCCCCGACACGCCAAGCGCGAAGCAGGTGGCCTTTGCCGAGCGGCTGGCCCGGATCAAGCGCCGCCATGTCCCGCAGGAGTGTTTTCGCGACCGGGGCCTGATGTCGCGCTGGATCGACAGCAACCGCTGAGGCAGTGCGCCGGGGCATGTCGCAGGCAGATGCGCGGTGGCGCAAGTCCCCCCGCGTGGCTTACGGGTGTTTTTGCTCGCCACATCAGTTGGTTGTGGGCTTCAGACTGGCGCGCCTTGTGTGTCGGCTGGGTGCACCCAGGGCTGCGGTTGTTGCGCATACCCGATATAGAGCGGGTGTTTCGGGTGTCCGTCGCGGCTTATCCCCAGATGGAACAGCGCTTGCCCGGTCCCGCGCAGCAGCCGCGCCACCTCCGGACCCCGGCCCAGATGCGCGCCATGCGTTCCCCAGGCGCAGATGATCCGTCCCGACCAGCCCGCGCCGTCCAGTATCGCCGTGTCGTTGCCGGGCCCCACCGGGTCGGGAGCGGCGCGCATCACCCTGGGATCGGTGGCGCGGAAGGCAAAGATATTGCACACCCGGAAAGCGCCATAACCCAGTGCGCGCGCGCGGCGCTCGCAGCGTTCCACAGTCGGGTCGTTCTGCGCTTCGGTCGCGGTCGAGGGGTTGAGCATGACGAACAGCACCCGGGGGCCGCTGGCGTCCCACACGCGCGTCAGCGCATAGCGGTAGCGCTCGCAAGGCGAATAGGTCGCACTGGACGGGGCATCGCCCCGGGTATGATGGCGGGTGATCATGGCGTGCAGATACCCGGCCCCGCTGTTCCGGACAAGGGCGGATCAGGGGCTTTCGATCTCGGAAATCCTGCGCGCCTCGGCTAGAAGCGCGGCAAGCACGGGGGTGTGCGGCTCGCGCCAGCGCGCGATCAGCCCCACCTGCAGGCCCGGTCTGCCGCCTGTCAGCGGTACCGCGCGCAGGCGCGGATCGCCCGCGAACATGATGGCGGTGTGTTCGTTGACGATGCTGATCCACGGCCCCGCGGTCACATGCGCGATCAAGGCCATGATCGAATTCGATTCGACCATCGGCACGGCATCCACCCCCGCCTCGGTCAGCATCCGGTTCATGATCCGGCGGTTCTGCATGTCCGGCGTCAGCAGGCACAGCGGCAACCCGCCAAGGTCCGACCAGCCCAGCGCCGCGCGCCCGGCCAGCGGGTCATCGGCGCGCATGAGCAACTGATAGGTTTCGGAATACAGCGGCACGGTCGACACCCGGCCCAGCGGCTCGTTGTCCAGATAGGTGATCCTGGCATCGAGGCTGAGGTTTTCGACTTCCTGCAGAATTTTGACCGAATTGCGCGACAGGATGCGGATGCGCACGTTCGGATGGCGCTTGAGGTACGGGTCGGTCAGCCGCACCACCATAGGCAGCGCGGTGGGGATCACACCCAGCCGCAAATTCCCCGAAAGCCCGGTGCGCGCGGCGCGCATCTCCTCGCGCAGAGTCCGCGCGTCGGCCACGATCCGGCGCGCCCAGTCCAGCACGCGCGCGCCTTCGGGCGTCAGCCCCTGAAACCGCGACCCGCGCCAGACAAGCTGCACACCCAGTTCGGATTCAAGCTGCCTGATCGCCCCTGAAAGTGATGGCTGGCTGACGCCGCAGCGTTCGGCTGCGCGGCCAAAATGTTCCTCGGTGGCCAGCGCTATGAACATCTCCAGCTTGTCGAGCATCGGCGCGTCCTGTCCTGCAATGGTTGGGCCCTATCCGAGCGCATCCTGCGTCGGGGCGCGCGCCGGTGCAACAGGTCGGCGTCAATATGCGCGCGGGCATCTTGTTGCCGACGGGGCGGCGGCCTACATGCGGGCACATGGCAGTAATTTTTTCCCTTTCGCGCTGGCGCGGTCCTTCGGTCGCCGTAATCCGGCTTGATGGCATGATCGCCGCCGGGCCGGGCCGGTTGAACGACCAGACACTGGCCCCGGTGATCGAGGCCGCATTCCGCCGTGGCAAGCCGCGCGCGGTGGCGCTGGCGATCAATTCACCCGGCGGGTCGCCGGCGCAAAGCTCGCTCATCGCCGCACGCATCCGGCGGCTGGCGGATCAGCACACGCTGCCCGTCCACGCGTTTGTCGAGGATCTGGCAGCGTCGGGCGGATATTGGCTGGCCACGGCCGCCGATGACATCTGGGTGGATGCCAGCTCGATCGTGGGGTCCATTGGCGTGATCTCGGCCAGTTTCGGGCTGGATCAGTTCATCGCACGCCACGGGGTCGAACGGCGGCTTTACACCTCGGGCGAGCGCAAGGCCCTGATGGACCCGTTCAGCCCGGAAAAGCCCGAAGATGTCGCACGCCTGCGCGATCTGCAAGCGCAGATCCACGAAACCTTCATCGAGCAGG
>SKKS01000147.1 GCA_007123625.1 Paracoccaceae bacterium | reverse complement strand
GCGCGATCCCGTTGACCAGCACCCCGCGCGGGCCGAATTCCACCGCCAGTGCGCGGGTCAGCGCGGCCAGCCCGCCCTTGGCGGCGGTATAGGCGGCATCGCCGCCGCGTGCGCGCGGCCCGGCGATGGAGCAGATGTTGATGATCCTCCCGCCGCCGCGCGCCGCCATCGCGGGTGCGATGTCCCGCGCCAGCGCGAAGGGTGCAACCAGATCCACGTCCAGAAGTGCCGCGAAATCCTGTGGCGATATGCTTTCGATCGGGCCACGCTGGCGCTGGCCGACGTTGTTCACCAGAATGTCCATCCGGCCCGCAGCTTTCAATGCGGCCGCACGCGCCACAGGGTCGGCCACATCGAAGGCGCAGGCGTCGGCGCCAAGCCCATCCGCACGCAAGTCCGCCACCGCCGCCGCAACACGAGGCCTGTCGCGCCCGTTCACCCACACATGCGCGCCCGCCTGCGCCAGCGCCCGCGCCATGGCTAGCCCAAGCCCCTGCGTCGCCCCGGTGACCAGGGCATGGCGTCCGTCCAGCGAAAACACGCGCACTCCTTTGCTGAACCAATTCGGGGCACAAACCGCCACCCGGCGTTTCCTTGTCCTTCAACCGGGTGCAGTACGTCAAGGCGCGTACGCCCCGACCCGCCGGATGCCCTGCGCAGTGCGTCCCATACGTTCACGCTTCGTGAATGGCATACCCTGTGCCGTTCACGAAGAAACCCGTCACCTGGCGCAACTGCGCTGGCGGGAACCCGGCCAGGGCGGCATCGGTGCGGGGCATTCCGCACTGTCATCACAGGCACACGAAAGGCCACGCAAATGATCCAGCCGCTTCTTTTCGTTCACATATTTGCCGGGGCTACCGCCCTCGGCGCCGCCGGTTTCGCGCTGGGGTCAGCCAAGGGCGGGGCGCTGCATCGGCGCGCGGGGCAGGTCTATGCCCTTGGAATGGCGATTACCGGGGGCACGGCGCTCCTGCTGGCAACGCTGCGCCCCAACGCATTCCTGTTCGCGATCGGTGTGTTCAGCTTGTATCTTGTATTTACCGGCTGGCGGGCCGCAGTGCTCCGCGACGGCGTGCCCCGGTTGCCGGACCATCTGGCGGGCGCCGCAATGGCCGCTGTCGGGGGCGTCATGCTGGTCTGGGGCGCTCATGGGGTCATCATAGGCATGACTTCGCAACCAGTGATTTTGGTGGTCTTCGGGGCCATCGGGTTGACACTGGCGCTGGGTGACTGGCGCGACTGGCGCAAGGGGGCGATCATCGGCAAGGCCCGAATCGCGCGGCATCTGACCCGGATGATGGCCGGGACCATCGCCACCGTCACCGCCGCCACGACTGTCAATCTGGCCTTCCTGCCCGATCTTGTGGCCTGGCTTGGCCCGACCGCGCTGCTGACACCAGTGATTTTCTGGTGGAATGCGCGTATCCTCCGCCCCAGCGCGGCCTGAGGCACGAGGGTAACACATGATCATGCGACGGATTTTTCGCATTCTGGCCTGGACGCTGGGCGCCCTCGCCGTGCTGTTGCTGGCTGCGTTTCTGTGGCTGCGCCAAAGCCCCTACTGGGCCGGAATCACGCTGTTTTCCGATGCCCACCGGGCCGCGAACTTCCGCGAGATGGACCGCATCTTTCCGTTTCGCGTGGTGACGCGCGGCGAGAGCGTCTGGGCGTTCGACCACGATCCGGTCCCGCTGCCCGTGACCTACACTTTTGGTGATGAGACCCGCGATCTGGCGGCATTCCTGGACCGAACGGAAACCACCGGCCTGCTGGTCGTGCACGCAGGCGCGATCACGCATGAGGAATATCGCCTGGGCGCGGATGAGACCTCGCCCTTCACCTCATGGTCGGTGGCGAAATCGGTGCTGTCGGCACTTATTGGCATCGCGATCGAGGAAGGCCATATCGCCAGCATCCGCGATCCCATCGGCCAGTATGTGCCCGCGCTCGCAGATTCGGGCTATGCGTCCGTGCCGATCGAGGACGCGCTGACCATGTCCTCGGGTGTCGAGTTCAACGAGGATTACGACGACCCCCGCTCGGACATCAACATGCTGTTCCTTCGCGCGATGGCCCTGGGCACGCCTCTTGAAGACAGCATCGCCGCGCTGCAAAGCATCCGCAGACCGGGCGAATTCAACACCTATATCAGCGCTGACTCGTTGGCGCTGGGGTTGGTGCTGGAGGCCGCAACAGGCATGCCGGTGGCCGACTATCTGTCGTCCCGCCTGTGGGGTCCGATGGGAGCCGAGGCCGATGCCACCTGGAGCACCGACCGCACCGGACGCGAGATAACGCTGTGTTGCCTGAATGCGCGGCTGCGCGACTTCGCGCGATTCGGGCGGCTTTATCTGGAAAGCGGCGCGCGCGAGGGGCGGCAGATCGTGCCCGCCGACTGGGTCGCGGCCTCGGTCAACCCCACGGCAGCGCACCTGCAACCCGGCGACAACCCTGCCAGCGACTGGACCTTCGGCTATGGCTACAAATGGTGGATCCCAGAAGACCCGCAGGACGATTACACCGCCATCGGGGTATGGGGGCAGTACATTTATGTGGATCCGGCGCGCGCGGTGGTGATCGTCAAGACCAGTTCGGACCCGCTGTTCGACAACAACGACCACGAAAGCATCGCCGCCT
>SKKS01000125.1 GCA_007123625.1 Paracoccaceae bacterium | reverse complement strand
CCCTATCCAGCGATGCCCGCAATTCGGGTCATCCCCGCGTGTGCGGGGAACAGACTGACCACCGCACACAGCAGCGCCTACACTGCGGGTCATCCCCGCGTGTGCGGGGAACAGTCTTATCGCAGACCCTTGATCTATTGATATTTTCACGATGTCAAACAGCGTACCGATTTTCTGGCCCGGTTTTCTTTGGTCTATCCCGGCTTCTCCGGGTAGAAGTTTACCAACTTCAAACCGTCGAAATCTACCGGCATACGGCGGTTCCGGCCAACCGTCCGGAATTCATAGCCCTGATCCGTCGGGGCTTTCCATACCATAACGGCATCGCCAGCATCGAGTCCGGCGGCAACCTGTTGCCAGATCATCTCGCGCGTCCGTGCCGAGTAATCGCCGACATAGACGCCTGCGCGCAATTCGACGAGCCATGCGGCAAGCCTCCCCCTCAGGCGCGCGGGCACGTTGGAGACGACCACGACCATCATCCGCGATGCCCCGGGTCGCCAGACTCGGGATCTTCAAAGGCCACGGGCATAGCCTCGGGCGGCGGCTCCGGGCGCGGGACTTCGCCGGCCTCGAGCACCTCCTGGATAGAGGGTATGATACGCCCCAGCAGGCCCGACTTCCGGAAAGCGTCGCGGCAGGCCAGCCGGACGGCGCGATCCGGAGCCATGTCAAGCTTCCCCTTCGCCGCCTGTCCAGCGATACGAAAGGCTTCTGGGACGACCGTCTCCAGTTTGAAGATATCCGCGATGTCATAAACAAATGACAGGGGCTTGCCGCTGTGCAGGAAACCTATTGCGGGGGCGTAACCTGCAGCGAGCACGGCGGCTTCCGTCAGACCATGCAGGCATGCCGTCGCCGCCGAAAGGCATCTGTTCGGGGTGTCGCTTGCCTCCCAATCCGTCGGGTCGTAGCTACGCCGTTTCCAGTTTACACCATATTGCGCCGCGAGCAGTGCATAGCTTTCGCGCACACTCACGCCTTCTATGCCGCGCAGCTGATCGATGGACCGGCGCTGCGGCGCAGCCTCGCCAAAGCGCATGGCATACATCTTGCGCACAACACGGAGACGGGCAGCATCATCGAGCGCAATGCGGGCCTGCCAGAGCAGCCGGTCGGCGCGCGCACCACCTGGCTGGCCCGCGGAATAGAGGCGGACGCCACCTTCGCCGATCCAGGTGATCAGGGTTCCGACACGGGCCGCCAGCGCCACTGCGGCGTGGCTGATCCGCGCCCCGGGTTCCAGCATGATCCCGGCTAGGCCACCGACCGGAATTTGCGTGCGGGTTCCATCAGCGTTGACCGCGACGAAAGCCCCGTCCAGAACGTCCAACCGGGCGCGCTCGACAAACACCAACGAGGCGCGATCCTTGAGCGGGATCGGGCGCGGCGGGACAAGGCCAGGCAGCCCGCTGCGGGTCACCCCGTGGCCGGATCTTTCGGTCATGGCAACCGCCGGACAAGCATCAGACCGCAGCCGAAAGCTTTTGCTCGGCCGAAGCCCTTGCCGATATAATCCAAAAATATTGCTGGATCGGTCACTTCCAGACGTCCCGCGACCTCGATGATGCCGAACTGTGGCTGCCCTTTGCGCGGCCCCCGATGACCGGGCAGCAGCTCTACCGAGTAATCCTCTACTACGGCGTCGAGCACGCCGAACCCGGCATGGCCCCCCTGCCGCGACAGCCAGTCCGTCCCTGCGCTTGTGGCGAGGTCCATGCGCTTTTCGGCGCGCTCTTCGCCTGGCAGAGCGTACAGCGCGTCCATGACGACATCGACACGCGCTCCGCCACGCTTCATCCGCGTGGCATTTGCGCGCATACGGAATTCGAGCCTGTCGCCCACTGCCAGAACCGGCGCGAAAGGTTTGATCTGATGGGGCTCGAACAACTCTGAACTGGCCGGTGGCCGCGCAGAAAGGGTGAGGAAAGAATTGTCGTCCTCCTGCCGCCAGAGAAAGTCGCGCTTGCGATCCGGCCCGTCCGCGAAGACCGACCAGAGCAGATTATGTGCAGCCGATCGCCGATGTCCAGCCTCCGAGGGCATCAACAGGGGTGCGAGCGCCCGTGCAGAGGGACTGTGCGACAGGCGCAGACGACTGAGGTATCGCGTCATGCGCTGCCCTCCATCGCAATGCGCACCGGACGCATCGCCACACGGCGTCCACCGTGATGCCACAATTTGCGATCCAGCGGAACGTCGTTCACAACCTCACCAAGAGCCGCATCCACAACCAGCGTCCGTGCCACCGCACCGCGGCGCCACGGCGGCAGATCCAACATAGCCAGCGCGGCCTCTACGGTCTCGGCTTCGACCACCTTTGCCCCGGTCGGGGCGGCAAGCGGGCAGGATTTTCGGCCAAGGTAGAGCGTGAAATGCGGATTATGCAGCGCCTCTGCGATGGCTTGCACCCCCTCGCCTGCCACGGCGATGCCATAAAGCGGCCCAGCGCGATAGTCGCGTAGGGTGATGGTCGTATTGGTGTGCGTTCCGGCAGTCCGCAGGGCTTCGGGCCGTGAATTGGGCGATTTCGCTGCCGCTGAGGGTACGGTCTCAACCGTGTGATAATCCCTGACAGACACACCTTCGTCAAAGATTGCCACCGAGATTGCCAGCGCGTCCAGCGACGAGAAATCCTCGTCGCGACGGATCT
>SKKS01000113.1 GCA_007123625.1 Paracoccaceae bacterium | reverse complement strand
CGCGCAGCACAGGCAGCAACCCTTCTTCGACTACCAGCTTCACGGCGCGGCAGGCTTCGGGCCACATGGCGATGCTTTCGCCCCAACCGGTCACGCCGTCATCGGTCATGACCTTGACCAGTACGGTGCGGCGGATGGTGTCGAAATCGTTCGGGTCGGGATAGGCCACGGGAATGGCTTCGATCCTGTCGATGCGGCTCATGGCGCCGTTCTCCCCCCTGCCTGTGACTGGCCGTCTTGGTCAAACGTTTTGACAACGGATTTCAGCCAGCGTATCAAATTGGTCAGGCCAATTAACATCACTGCCAATCGAGGAGTCAAGCCCCATGTTCAACCTGTCCCCGATCCCGATGCCGGACCTGAGCGGCAAGGTGGTGCTGATCACGGGCGCGGGGCGCGGGATTGGCGCGGCAGCGGCGCGGGCGCTGGTCGGGCAGGGCGCGCGCGTCTTTGCCGCGCACCAACCGGGGCGGCCCTTTGCGCTGCCTGCTGGCGATGGGATCGAGACCTTGCCGCTGGATGTGACCAGCGATGCCGACGTGCATGCCGCAGTGGCGCGCATTTCCGACAGCGCGGGCCAACTGGATGCGCTGATCAACAATGCCGGGCTGATTGCGCCCATCGGGCGGTTGACCACACTGGGCAGTGGCGCGCTGGCGCCTGCGTTCGATGTCAACGTGATGGGGGTGCACCGGATGACCTGCGCCGCGCTGGGGCTTTTGCAGGCCTCGGGCGGGGTGGTGATCAATGCAGGCACCGGCGCGGCGACGACCCCGATGGAGGGGTGGACCGCCTATTGCACCAGCAAGGCCGCCGCGCGCATGCTGACGGCAATGTGCGCGCTGGAGCTCGCAGGCAGCGGCGTGCAGTTCTTTTTCCTTGGCATCCCGCCCACCGACACCGACATGCAGGGCGAGATTCGGACCGCCGGGCTGAACCCCATCAGCCGGATCGCCCGCGCCGACCTGGTCGCGCCCGAGGTGACGGCCAGCATCATGGCCTGGCTATGCGGTCCTGGCGCGCGCGCCCTGACCGAAGTGATGGTGGATGTGCGCGACGATCATTTCCGCGCGATGATGCAGGAGCGCCACGACGTCTGAGGTGCTGCGGGGGCGCTCTGGTGCCCTGCGGTCCTGCGGTTGCGCGCGCGGAGTCGTCAGGGGGTGGCCGCGCCCCCGGTGCCCTCTGCAGCTTCTAGCGCTGCGACAATGGCGCCAAAGTCATCGGCCTTGAGCGAGGCGCCGCCGACCAGCGCGCCATCGACATTGCTGATCGCGAAGATCTCGGCGGCATTGGCGGGCTTGACCGAACCGCCGTAAAGCAGCCGTATATTCGGGTCCGGCAGCAACGCGCGCAGGTGATCGTGGACCTCGGCGATCTGGTCCAGGGTCGGGGTCCGGCCCGTGCCGATGGCCCAGACAGGCTCATACGCGACCACGGTGTTTTCGGCGTTGGCACCTTCGGGCAAGGACAGGCGCAACTGTTCGCTCACCACCGCCAGGGTCTGGCCCGCGTCGCGCTGGGCCTCGGTTTCACCAAGGCAGACAATGGCAGTCAGGCCGACGGCATGGGCGGCGATGGTCTTGGCGGCGACCTGGGCCGAAGACTCGGCGTGATCGGCGCGGCGTTCGGAATGGCCCAGGATCACGGCACTGGCGCCGGTGTCGGCGATCATCGGCGCCGATATGTCGCCCGTATGGGCGCCCTTCTCGGCGGTGTGGCAATCCTGCGCGCCGACCGCGATGGGCTTGCGGGCCAGTGCGGCCACCATGCGGCACAAAAGCGTAGCAGGCGGGCAGATGAGCACATCCACTGTGGGGGCGGGATGGGCGCGGGCCAGTGTTTCGGCCTCGGCCAGGTCTGTGGCGAGGCCGTGCATCTTCCAGTTTCCGGCGGCAAGCTTGCGGCGCATGGGACCCTCCTGTGGCGTGTCGGAGGGTTGTAACGCACGCGCGACCGGTTTGGGACCCGAAAAGCGCGATCAGTGCCCGGAGGCAGGGTCCGGCGCGTCGGCAATGTCGCCGAACTTGATTGATTCGCCGCATCCGCAGGCTTCGGTCACATTAGGATTGCGGAACTTGAACCCGCTTTCCAGCAGGCCGGTTTCATAGTCGATTTCAGTACCGAAAAGGAACATCTGCGCCATCGGCGCAATGATGATGCGCGCGCCGTCCTGTTCGATGACCTCCTCGTGCGGGCCGATCTCGGATGCAGTTTCCATCGTGTATTCCATGCCTGCGCAGCCGCCTTTCCTGACGCCCACGCGCAGGCCCTTGGCGTTCTCGCGCTCCAGCAGGCGCGTGATGTGGCGCACGGCGCGCGGGGTCAGGGTGACGGGGGATTTTCCGGGGATACCAAACATTCAGCCTGCTTCCAGCGTTTCGGCGTGCGTTGCGCGCGCCGGTGGGTTGGACATGGTGCCCGCAGTTGCCTGCGTGGCGACGGGGCGCGCGGGGTTTCCGGCCACGGTCACGCCCGGGGGCACATCGCGGCTGACCACGGCGCCGGCGCCGATGATCGCGCCATCGCCCACGGTGATTCCGGGCAGCACGATCGCGCCGCCACCGATCCAGACGTCGGAACCGATGGTGACGGGCTTGCCCCATTCTTCGCCCAGAGCGCGGCGGGCGGAGTCGCGCGGGTGATCCGGAGTGAGGATCTGCACGTTCGGGCCGATCTGTGTGCGCGCACCGATGCGGATTTCGCACACATCCAGAAAAACCGCGCCAAAGTTCACGAAACACCCCGGCTCGAAATGGATGTTGCAGCCGTAGTCCACATGAAAGGGCGGACGGATCACGGCGCCGTTCCAGGTGCCAAGGATCGCTTCCATCAACGGCGCGCGTGCGTCCTCGCCATAGATGGTGGCGTTGTAGTCGCGGATAAGGGCCTGCACGTTCTTGCGCATGGCTACAAGCTGCGGGCAGCCCGGGTCATAGGGCAGCCCCGCCAGCATGTCGGCGTGGTCCTGTGTGCGTTCCGCGACGGGCAGGGGCATTACATGAACCCCAGTTCCAGACGCGCCTCGTCCGACATCATGTCCATGCCCCATTGCGGCTCGAACGTCATGTCGACATCGACTTGTTTCACGCCTTCGACGGCGTTCACGGCATCGGCCACCCAGCCCGGCATTTCGCCTGCCACGGGGCAGCCCGGCGCGGTCAGGGTCATCACGATATCGACCGCGTTTTCTTCGGTGATCGCGATGGTATAGATCAGGCCCAGATCATAGATGTTTACCGGGATTTCCGGATCATAGACCGATTTGCACGCCTCGACGATGGTTTCGTAAAGCGGGTGCTCGGTGCTGGAGGGCCGGATGAGCGGCTCACCTTCGGCAGGGGCGGTTTCGGGGGACATGGCAGCCTCGCAGGTTTGTTGACTGAATATATAAGGATTACGCAGCTTCCGTCCAGTGGCGAGCGGAAGCTCTTGGCAGCGGGGGCATTATCGCGCAGAACGCGGCGCAGATACAGGAACGGAGCCCGCATGTCCCTTGCCTTCGAAATTCATGCCCGCGACGGGCGCGCGCGCACGGGTAGTCTGCGCACCACGCGCGGCGATATCCGCACGCCTGCGTTCATGCCCGTTGGCACAGCGGCAACGGTGAAGGCGATGCGCCCCGAAAGCGTGCGCGAGACCGGCGCCGATATCCTGTTGGGCAATACTTATCACCTGATGCTGCGGCCTGGGGCAGAACGTGTGGCGCGGTTGGGCGGGCTGCACCGGTTCATGAACTGGCACGGGCCGATCCTGACCGATTCGGGCGGGTTTCAGGTCATGTCGCTGGCAAGTTTGCGCAAGCTGACCGAAGAAGGCGTGCGCTTCGCCAGCCATATCGACGGCTCGCGGCACATGCTGTCGCCCGAATCCAGCATGGAGATTCAGCGCCTGCTGGGGTCGGACATTGTCATGGCGTTCGATGAATGCCCGGCGCTGCCTGCGGACCGGGGGCGGATTGCCGAAAGCATGCGGCTGTCGATGCGCTGGGCGCAACGCTCGCGCGATGCTTTTGGCGACCGGCCCGGGCATGCGCTGTTCGGCATCCAGCAAGGTGGGCTGGAGCAGGACCTACGCCTCGAGTCCGCCGAGGCCCTGCGCGGAATCGGATTCGACGGCTACGCCATCGGCGGGCTGGCGGTGGGCGAGGGGCAGGAGGCCATGTTCGGCGTGCTGGACCACGCGCCGGACATGCTGCCCGACGACCGCCCGCGCTATCTGATGGGTGTGGGCAAGCCCGATGACATTGTCGGCGCGGTTCAGCGCGGCGTCGACATGTTCGATTGCGTATTGCCGTCACGCTCGGGGCGGACGGGGCAGGCCTGGACCCGTCGGGGGCCCGTGAACCTGCGCAATGCGCGTCACCGGGACGATTCGCGCCCACTCGATGCCGATTGCACCTGCCCGGCCTGCCGGGGCTACTCGCGCGCCTATCTGCACCATGTGATCCGCGCAGACGAAATCATAGGCTCGATGCTGCTGACGTGGCACAACCTGCACTATTATCAGGAGCTAATGGCCGGCATGCGCGCCGCCATCGCGACGGGGACGCTGCCAGAATTTGCGGCCGCGTTCCACGCGCAGCGTGCCGAAGGTGACATCGAGCCGATCACGGGGGACAGCGCATGAGTGACGATCTGACAGCCCGGCAGGACCTGACCGAGGAGCGGCTGGCGCATCTGCTGCGCGCGGTCGAGGATCTTTCCGACCTTGCCGCGGCCCAGGCCGCGCGGATCGAACGGCTGGAGGCGCAGGTCGCCCGGTTGAAGCACAGCGAGGCCGCGCGCCAGGAAGACGGCGGCGGCGGTGTGATCCTGGGGGATGAGCGCCCGCCGCACTGGTAGGGGCAGCGCCCGAAGGCGCCGCGCACCGTCAGTAGCGCACTTCGGTCACGAACGCGTCGGGCAAGTCCAGGTCCGCGTCCAGCAATCCCGTCAGCGGCATGGCAAAGGTTGCGCGCCGCCCGTCGGCCGAAACCTCGCCGTTCGAGCTGAGGATTTCGGCGCCGCTGACCGAGAACGAGATCGCGTAGCCGTCGAGCATGGGGCGGAACATGGCCAGCATCGCCGGATCGTCCAGCATTTCGTCCATGTCATTGCCGAAGTCGTCCAGCGGGATGGTCACGCGGACGGTGTTGTTGCCCAGCGGTTCGATCTGCGCATTGATCTCGGTATCGTCGTCGTCACCGGCGAACAGCTCTTCAAAGGTCGCGGTGCGGTCCATCCGGCAGATCGCCTTGTCAGGCGTCAGTTCCAGCGTGCCGCCTTCGGATTCGTCACAGAAATCCGAATCGCCGTCGGCGGCGGCCATGTCGTACATTCCCCGCTGCATTTCGAAGATCCCGGTCATGCGCCCGGTGTCGTCGCTCAGGACCTCGATATCGACATCGACCCCGATGCAGGCGGTCAGGCTGAGACAGGCCGCTGCAGCGATGGATGTAAGGTGCTTCATTGGTCTGCCTCCCGGGGTCTGTCGCTTGTCTGTCGCGTTTCCGGCGGCAAGTAGACCAGCAATGCGCGGCAGTGGCCAGAGGTTTCTGCGGGAACAAACCGGTCCGGGCGGTGCCTAGCCGCCGGAGCAGTGCGCCCCCCCGGGCGCCACGCCAGATCCCAGCGCAATCGGGGGCGGGGCCGCAAACAGGTCCACCGCCGGGCTGCGCAGGCTATCAAGCAACACGACAGCTGCCAGCAGACCCAGCGCGATAAATGCCACCACGGGGCGCGAAGGGCGCGCGGGCGCAGACGCGCTCATGCCGGCACCCGTTCAGCAGCAGGCGCCGCCGGACGCAACAGGATCGGGCGCATGCGGATGCCCATGTACGACCCACCGAACGCCGCCACCAGCCAGACCCAGCCATGCAGCGACCCGGTCGAAATCCCGCTGAAGAACGCGCCGACATTGCAGCCAAAGGCCAGCCGCGCGCTGTAGCCCATGACCAGCGCTGCCATCAGTACCGCAATCCAGCTAGCCGCGGTCAGGTTGGTGGTCTGCGCGCCGGGATCGACCTTCCACCGCATGGCGATGAAGGCGCCCGCCAACAGCCCGATATTGGTAAGCGAGGTCACATCGGTCAGGATGCTTGCGCCCAGCCGTTCGGCATTGCCCGGGACGGACCAGAACGCGGTCGCGGCGACATCGGCGCCGCCGGCTTCGGCCAGTTTGGCGCCCCACAGGCCCAGACCATAGACGATCCCCCACGGCTGGCCCGCGATCACCAGATTGGCCAGCGCCAGCGCGGCGATCAAAGCGGCGGCGATCCACAGCCGCCGGGGCGGCATCCGCTTGCCGGGAGCGGCACGCAAGGCCACCACCGCGCCCAGGGCCGCCAGCAGCGCCAGCGTGATCCATAGCCCCGCATCCGCGCCCCACAACCCTTGGAACGTGATCACTGGCAGCGCGCCCAGACCCGTCCACCAGCCCAGATGCAGCGTGCCCAGAAAGCTTCCGCCGATGAAACCCACCAGCGCCACAAGTCCCACCAGATTGCCGCTGCCCGCGTTGACCAGTGTGCCCGACCCGCAGCCCATCACCAGCTGCATGGTCGCGCCAAAAACAAAGGCACCCGCGATCATGGCCAGCCCGACAGGCGCGTGTGCGCCAAACAGCTCGTCCGGCGCGGCGGCCAGTAGCGGGAACGCCGCCGCCGCCGTCAGGCCGATGGCCAGGAATTGCGCGATCAGCCCACGCCCGTCGCGGTCGGTGACGATCATCCGCCACGGCCCGGCAAAGCCGAAGCGCATCCCTTCAAGCACCAGCCCGAATCCCAGCCCCACCAGCACCAGCAGGCCGGCGCGGACCCCCGCGGTCAGGAAGGCGAATATGGCCAGAGCCAGCGCGAACAGGACAAGGCCCGTACGGTTCCAGAGCATGGTTTCTCTCCGATCCGGTATCACTCATGTATAAGGGGCGCAGGATGCGCCCCTTCGCGTCAGCTTGCAACCACGGCCCCAGGCCGCGCCGAGCTCAGAACAGGTCGGACACCCATTTGCGGGTTGAATGCCAAAGATAGGCAATCCGCGAGGGCTCGTTGTCCAGCGCATGCCCACGCGTGGCGTATTCGGCCATGCTTTCGGCATAAAGCCTGGTATTGTCGACGCCTGCGACCTCGGACAGGGCGAACCAGTTGATCGCGGCCCAATGCCCGGTGTTGCAGAAGTTCACGGTCAGCGGCGCGTCGGTCAGGCCGTTCGCGGCGGCAATTTCGCGGGCGCGCTCAGCGCCCAGCATCCGGTTCCCGTCCATGAAATCGGCAAAGACCACGCTTTCGGCGTTCCGGACCGTGCCGGGGCGGGCAATGGACCAATCGACTCCGTCGAAAAACCCGCGCGGGCGGCTGTCGATGATGCGCGCTTCGCCGTTTTCGGTCAGGACGGCCACTTCCTCGGTACTCACATACCAGCTGTTGTCCCATTCAGGTTGGAAGCTGGTTTCCTGCACCACCGCCGGTTCGGTGGTGACGGGCAGCGAAGCCTCGGCCCAAGCCGCAAAGCCTCCGTTCAGAAGCGCCAGATCCTGCACGCCCAGCGATTTCAGGGTCCAGTAGACGCGCGCCGCAGCACCCATGTCCGACGGGTTCGCGCCACCGTGCACCACGACCACGGGCGTATCGGCGTCGATGCCCAGACGGGTGATCACGTCTTCGAATTCCATCACGTCGCGCAGGGCGCCGGGGTTGCTTGGCCCGCCGCGCCAGTCGCCATAGGGCGAAAACACCGCGCCGGGGATCAATTGATCCTGTGCGCCGGTGACATGCACCACGCGCACGTCGTCATTGGCGTCCAGGATCGCGGCCAGTTCGGCAGGCTCCAGCAGCGGGGACCAACCATCGGGCGCAGCAAGTGCGGCGGCGGGCAGGGACAGGGCAGCAAGACCAAGGGCAGTGTGGCGAAGCATCGAAGGCTCCTTTCGCGACAGCATGTTTGCGTTTCAGTGGGCAGATAGGGACGATTTCCCGCGCTGGCAATCGGCCCGCGCTGCGGGTTCCCGGGTGGTTTGCGAACCGTGTTCGCGTCGGGGCCTGTGCGTCGGGCAAGAATTTGCCGCCCCGTCCGGTGTCGGGAAGGCTTGCTTGGACTGGCTGTTATTTCGGGAAATTGTTCTTATTTGCCAGATTTAGCGGCGAGATTTGTGGAAGAGTGTTCCGCCCTGTGCGGCTCACTTTGCGGTCAGATGCCCAGCCGGTCGCGCAGCGAAAACCATGTCATGGCAAGCACCAGCAGCGGGTTGCGCAAGGCGCTGCCGCCGGGAAAGGCGGGCAGTTCCAGCCGCGCCATCAGGTCGAACTGCGCCGATCGCCCGGCCACGGCCTCGGCCAGCGCGCGGCCGGCCAGAGTGGCCAGCGCCACCCCGTGCCCGGAATAGCCCGAAGCGCTGAGGATCCCTGCGCCGGGGCGGGCGAAATACGGCAGTCGCGTGCGGGTGATCGCCAGCGTCCCGCCCCAGGCATAGTCGATCCGGGCATCCGCCAGTTGCGGAAACACCTCGAGCATGGGCTTGCGGACCGTGGCAATGATGTCGGGGAAGCGGTAGCCATAGCTTTCGCCGCCCCCGAACAGAAGCCGCCCGTCGTCCGACATGCGGAAATAATTGACCACGAACTTGCTGTCGGCCACGGCCACGTTGCGGGTCAGGACCGTGCCCGGGTCCAGCGGTTCGGTGGCAATGATGAAGTTGTTGATCGGCATGACCCGCGCCGCCACGCGCCCGTTCAGATCGCCCAGATATCCGTTGGCGGCCAGGATCACATGATCGGCCTCGATGCTGCCTTCTTCGGTTTCGACGCGCGGGCGGGGGCCGTCTGTGATGCCGGTGACAAGCGTGTTTTCATGGATCACCGCGCCCGCAGCCAGCGCAGCCCGGGCCAGACCCAGCGCAAAGCGCAGCGGGTGCACATGCCCGGCGCCGTGGTCGATCACCCCGCCCTGATATCCCGGCGCGCGGACAATCCCGTGCAGCGCGGCACGGTCCAGCGGCTCGATCAGGTCATAGTCGTAATCGCGCCGCATCCGGTCGGCATAGGCGTGGGCGTGACGCACGTCCGAGGCGTGCCAGTCGGCATGGATGACCCCGGGCGCAAAGGGGCAGTCCATGGCGTGGGTGTCGATCAGGTCGCGCACCAGCGCCACCGCGTCCTGTCCCATGTCCCACAGCGCGCGGGCGTCTCCGCGTCCGAACATTCGCTCCAGCGCGTCCTGGTCGATACGCTGGCCGGTGCCGACCTGCCCGCCGTTGCGCCCCGAAGCGCCGAAGCCCACGCGATGCGCTTCAAGCACCACCACGTCATAGCCGCGCCGCGCCAGATGCAGTGCCGCCGACAGCCCGGTGTAGCCCGCGCCGACCACGACCACATCGGCGCGGCGGCTTTCGCGCAGGGGCGGCTGCAGGTCCAGCGGGGTCGCGGTGGCGGCGTAGTAGCTGGGCGGGTACGCCCCGCGCTTGTCGTTGGCGAACAGAAGGTTCATACGTTCAGCAGCAGATGTTCGCGTTCCCACGGGCTGATCACCTGCAGAAATTCCTTGTATTCCATGCGTTTGACGCATTCATAGACGGTGCAGAAGCGCTGGCCCAACACGTCGCGCACGGGCGCGCACTCCTCCAGCAAGTCCAGCGCGTCACCCAGCGTCAAGGGAAGCTCGTCTTCGGCCACATAGGCGTCGCCCTTGTATTGGTCGCGGGGGGTGATCCTCTCCACCATGCCCAGATAGCCGCAGGCGAGCGACGCGGCGATACCCAGATACGGGTTGCAATCCATGCCGACCAGCCGGTTTTCCACCCGGCGCGAAGCTGCGCTGGACACCGGCACACGAATTCCCGTGGTGCGGTTGTCGCGCCCCCATTCCAGATTGATCGGGGCCGCGAAATCCGGAACATAGCGGCGATAGCTGTTCACATAGGGCGCCAGGATCGCAATGACCGCAGGCAGGTATTTCTGCATCCCGCCGATGAAGTGATAGAATTCATCGGTGCTTTCCTCGTCGGCGCCCGAGAAGATGTTTGCGCCGCTGGCGATGTCGACCACCGAATGGTGGATATGCATGGCGCTGCCTGGTTCGCCTTCGATCGGCTTGGCCATGAAGGTGGCGTAGCAGCCATGGCGCAGCGCGGCTTCGCGGATCAGGCGCTTGAAATAGAACACTTCGTCGGACAGCTGCACCGGATCGCCGTGGTTGAGGTTGATCTCGATCTGCCCGGCGCCGCCTTCTTGCAGGATGCCGTCGATTTCCAGCCCCTGCGCTTCG
>SKKS01000295.1 GCA_007123625.1 Paracoccaceae bacterium | reverse complement strand
TGCGTCCATAAGGACACTCGATAACCGATCAAACACCAACCAAACCAGACGGCCCTCGGCGGATGTTTACCGCGGATCGCTTCAGCTGGTCGGTCGACGACGCCGCCGTCGCAAAGGCCGAGCTGTTCGACGGCAAGCTCGCGCTGAACACCAACGCGCCCGATCTGACGTCGGCCGAAGCTGTCGCGCGCTATAAGGGCCTCGCCGACATCGAGGGGGGCTTCCGGGTCCTGAAGTCCGACATCGAGATCGCGGCTGCAGGAATGGCGCCGAACTCTGGCGTCGGCTGCGAGCCGGTGGTTTCAAGGGCAGTCTTCAGGTTGTCGGGGAATAGGCCACGCGCCAGCGCCGTGCCGAGCAGGCCGTACCTTCGGGGGATGAAATGTCCGGAGAGGACGGACCTGACATCGAACGTTCTCTACCTCGAGCAGATTCCTCTTCTGGATATCGGACTCGTTTTCGAAACCTATTTCATGTGTCGCGTGAAGGATTGCCGCGATAGGTGCCTTCCAGCCTTCGGCCAAAGAAATCCGATTGTGGATCGGTCAACACCAGATTGCGAAGCCGCTTTTCCAGATGGCTGCGCAGATTGATAAAGCGCCGATCTGCCCGCACGTCATACCGCCAGCGTGGGCGCGGCAGATCGACCGCGACACGTTCAACCACCCGACCCGGACGCGGCCCCAGAAGCACAATCTGGTCCGCTAACAGGATCGCCTCGTCAACGCTGTGAGTAACGAACAGAACGCTGGCGCGACGCCCGGCACAGATGCGCATCAGTTCGATCTGCATCAGTTCGCGCGTCTGTGCATCAAGCGCCGCAAAGGGTTCATCCATAAGCAGGACCTCTGGCTCCGTGACCATTGCCCGCGCAAGGGCGACGCGTTGCTGCATCCCCCCGGACAGCATGCGCGGATAAGCATCGGCGAAACGCGACAGGCCAACGGTTCCCAGTTGCTCTGCCACGCGCGCGCGCTGCTGGGCACGGTCCAGTTTCAGAGGTCCAAGTGCAAAACGCACATTCTGCGCTACTGTCATCCAAGGCACAAGGCGGAATGACTGGAACACGATCCCGGTTCCCGGCCCAGGTCGAGGCGTGGCACCTCCAACGGTGATACGCCCGGCATCGGGCTTGATCAGTCCGGCTGCAAGTCGCAGCAAAGTGGTTTTTCCGCACCCCGAGGGTCCCAGTAAAACGACGAACCCTTCGCGCCCCACTTCAAGGCACACATCGTCCACGGCCTTGACATACCCATTCGGCGACGGATCACCGAAGGATATCGAGACCCGTTCGAAGATGACCCCGCCGCTGCGGGATGCCGCCATGTCCGGTTCCCCGTACATCATTATCACTGTCCCGGCTGCAAGACACCGGGTGCATCTGCCTCAATGACGCCGATCTCGGCCAGAACCTCCTCGAGGATCGAAAAATCCGCCCAGGCGTCAAGTTCGATAGTCGGCAGGTCGGCAAAATCCTCGCTCTGGTACAACCATGCCTGCGTGAAGCGCAGGTCGTGACGTTCGAAGCCGCCGTTCACCGCCCATGACGCGCCGAAACTCTTCGCCAGTTCCAGACGCTGATCTGCGTCCAGCGACCCGGCATAGGGCGCGATGGCGTCGGCCCAAGCTGAGGGGTCAGCCGCAAAATCGCGCGACAGGCGGGTGATGGCGCGCACCACTGCGACCACGTCGTCGCGCCGCTCTTCAAGCGTACGGGCTGGAACTGCATTGACTTTGTTCACCACCGGCGCTGCTTCATAATAGGCATCGGGCGGCACAATCACATGCAGACCGAAGGGATCGGGGATCGACATCCAGACCCCTATTGACATGGTGGTGGCGTCGATTCGCCCCGCTGCAAGCGCCTGCGCGCGCACGCCGGGTTGCCCCAGCGCGACCATGTTCACCTGATCCGGTGCCATGTCGGCGGCTTCCATGACCTGCGTGCTAAGCGAATGATCCAGACTGCCCAACCGACCGACACCAAAAGTCCGCCCCTTGAGATCGGTGACCGAGGCAATGTCATCGCGTCCGGCAATCAGGAACGGAAGCGCCGGATTGGGTGAGAACACCGCGCGCATGTCCTCGCCTTGCCTGATGATCAGATGCAGAAGCCCGTCCACGCTGACATTCGCCATGTCTCCCTCGCCCGCACGCAGTGCAGCCAGCGCAAGCGGTGTCTGCTCGAAGCGCAGCAACTCGACCTCCACGCCTTCCTGCGCGAAATAGCCAAGCTCATGCGCCAGATCCATCACCGAGTTCGGCACCAGCGGCGGCTCCAGATGCGTGACGATCAGGCGGAACGGTTCAGCCGTGGCCAGATTCCACGGCGCCATCACTGCAAGCGTCGCCGCAAGTGCAAGGGAATTTCTCAGCATATCGTTGATCTCCCGATATCGTTCATTCGACTGTGCTAACCGCGCAGGCGCCAGCGCGAAACGCGAGCTTCAAGCCTGCGCAGGGTTTCCGTGACAATGACGCCGATCCCGGCAAGGGTCAGCACCACAACGAAATACTCTGCCATGCGGAATGTGTTGCCATAGAGCGCCAGCAATCCTCCCAGACCACTGACCGCGGTGTACAATTCCGCCACGACGGTATTGATCAGCCCGATCGTTGCCCCCAGTCGCAGGCCCGCAACCACATACGGCAGCGCGCCGGGAAGCACGAT
>SKKS01000144.1 GCA_007123625.1 Paracoccaceae bacterium | reverse complement strand
GGTTCCTTGATCAAAGAGGATAAAGGTGCCAGCGGAGGCGCGGGAATCGGAGGGTTTTCCACCGGCTCTCCGGCCCAGGCCCGTGCGGAGTTGGACATACTCATGAACGACAAGTCGTTCGTCGAGGCCCTGCACAACGAGCACCACGCCAACCACAAGTGGGCCGTCGAGAAGCGCATGAGTTTGTACAATCAGATGAGCTAAAAACGCTCTTGACACACAGGCCGTTTTAGGTCGAGGCTCCTTGTAAGCATACGGGGAGCCTCTTTTTTTGGGGTCCGTGGTTAAGCGGGTGGGAGTCCCGCCGCTGGCCGCGTAACGGCAAGGGGAGTCCGCACGGTGCGGGTAGCTTATCCAAAAAAGATAAGAAACCTTTGTTTTTACTACTACTATGCCTTTAGACCCGAACAACATCGAGACGAGCTACATCAACTCGTTCCGCGAGGGCTTTGAGCACGTATTCCAACAGCGAGGGAGCCGGACCCGTCCGTTCGTGAACGTCGTTTCACAATCGGCCGAGTTCGATTTCTACGACCGCCTGGGAGTCGCCGACGACGTGAATGAAATCATGGACCGTTATGGCGACACCCCGATGAACGAAGTTCCGCACGAGCGCAGGCGCATCGGGCTCCGTGACTTCGACTGGGCCAAGCTGGTGGACCGCAAGGATCTATTGCGGGTGCTTACCGACCCTTCCAACAACTACACGCAGGCCGCCGTATGGGCCTTCGGACGAAATTTCGACCGGCTGACCTTCGAGGCCGCCTTTGGTCCCGCTTACGTGGGCAAGGACGGAAACCGGACGATCGACTTCGTCGGCACGAACGCCGGTGATGTCACCGTCGGGGATCTGGACCAAAATCCGGACACCTTCGAGGGAACGACCGAGGGGATTGATATCAACGCCTCTTTCCGTGAAGATGGAGGAAACGGCAACACCAACCTGACCATCGACAAACTGATGGCGGCCCGGTACACCATGCTGGAGCGTGAAGCGATCGAACAGGACCAAACGGTCAATCTGTTCCTTAGTTCCAGTCAGCTCCGGTCCCTGATGCGTGAGGAGAAGATCCAGAACTTCGACTACAATACGGTCAAGGCTCTGGCCAATGGAGAGGTCCGCACTTTCCATGGGTTCAACTTCATCCACACCGAGAAGGTTCCCCGCACCGGGAACATTCGCCACTGTCTGGCATGCCTGCCGAGAGCCATCAACATGGCGATCGGTCAGGATCTGACCGTGGATGTCGGACCTCGCCGGGACAAGCGGAACATTCCGCAGATTTACCTGGCGATGCACTTCAACGGATCTCGTATGTGGGGTGCTCAAACCGTCAAGATAAACTGTGACGAATCCGCCTAAGCGGGAAAGGAAACCAAAATCATGATTGATATTATCGATGTAAGCAACTGGTCGGATCACCTGGAACAGGTGCGCCATCCCAGTTCCAGCTTCCCGCCTCCCAGCGACACCAGGGGCCGGGTTCGCTCGGCCTACTTCCGACTCCTGAACTCTGCGGACAGGGACTGGAATGACGACGACGGGGAAGGTAATTCCTACCTGGCCCTTGCCGTACTTCCGCCCTACGCCCGTATCCAGGATATCGAGCTCGCCCACAACGTACTCGGGGCCGACCATGCCGACAACTCGGTTTCGATCGGGGTGTTCGGTTTGGACAACTCCGGGTTCATCTCCCGTGCGACCACCGGCGCCAATGCCGTGGCCGACGACGACGAGTTCTTCGGGGAGATCGACGGAGCCGGTGAGTTCGATGCGGCCGGAACGAAACGCTACGGAGACACGATTGCGACCAACTACGGCTACCGCACCGAAAAGGCGCTGTTGCTCGTGGCCCGGGTCCATATCAACGAATCCGCCGGAATCGAGGACGACACCGGGGAGATTCGAGGGTTTGTCCGCTACGTTGTGGACTAATAATCTCTTTGCCGATTGCGCTCCTTTCGGTAATTGGTACATGCAGGCCGCGACGAGGAATTTTAAGGGGAATGCTCGTCGCGGTCTTTTTCTTATCCGTGCAAAGAAAACCATTAAAAATTCAGCATAATGTCAGATGGAAAAGTCGAAAGCGCAGTCATGGACGAGCAGCATCTAGGCCAAATGAACAAGAGGTTGTCCGTTATGGAAGAAATCGTTTCGGAGCTGGCCGAGAGCAACACGTTGCTAAAGTACCTCGTACTGGGAGATCCCAAAAACAAGATCCCGGGTCAGATACAGCTCAACAAAGAGATCTTCGACAAGCTTCACGTCCAGGACGATCGAATCGACGAACACGCCAATAGGATCAATTTCATCAACGGAGCCGTGGCGGTGGGGGCGTTGATCACACCGATACTTCTTGGCTTCATACTGTATCAACTCTCATGACTTCGGACGAAGCCAAACTTGAGATACTCAACCGGGCTCTCATGGAGGTAGGGTCTCCGATCGTCGAGTCCCTTGATGACGATGGAACTTCGTTTCAATCGGCGCTCAGTGCATGGGGAATGTCTCTTCGGTCGCTTCTTAGAAAGCACGAGTGGAATTTCTCCATGAAGAGGTTGGAAATATCCGCCGACGCCACGCCCCCTTCCTTCGAGTTCGGGTCCAGGTTTCAATTGCCGGAGGATTTCGTCAGATTGAGCGACATATACAGGTTCATTGATTTTCCTTATAG
>SKKS01000353.1 GCA_007123625.1 Paracoccaceae bacterium | reverse complement strand
CGCGCCCCCGAACCCGATCCGGTCGCGGATCAGCGCGATCATCCGAGCCGAGGTTGTCACCGGGCCGGATGGGTCCAGCATCGGAAACAAAAGGTGCCCGGTCATGCCCAGCGGCAGGTCGTTCAACGCCTGGAACGGGGCGAAATCGCTGGTCTCCAGCACGTCGGCCGCGGCATCGACGACCGGCAGCGCGAGGTGGCTGTCGCTCTGCGCCCGGCCATGCCCGGGCAAGTGCTTGATCACCGGCAGCACGCCCCCGCCCATCAGCCCTTTGGCCATTGCACGCGCCAGCGTGGCGACCATGTCCGGGGTTTCGCCATAGCACCGGTTGCGCAGGAACGGGTGGGTGGCCGCGCCGGCGATGTCCGCCAGCGGCGCACAATTCACATCGATCCCGACCGCCGCCAGTTCCGCCGCGATCAACCGCCCGCGCAGGTACATGGCACGGCCCGGATCGCGGGCACGAGCGATGGCGCGGGCGGTCTGGTCCAGAGGTGGAGGCCAGCCACGCCAGTACGGCGGCCCCATCCGCTGCACGCGCCCGCCCTCCTGATCGATCAACACAGGCGCGTCACGCCCCACCGCCGCACGCAGGTCATCCACCAGCGCCCGCAGTTGCGCGGGATCGGCGATGTTGCGCGCGAACAGGATGAAGCCCCAGGGCTGCGCCGCACCGAAGAACCGCCGTTCCCCGGAGCTAAGCCGAAGTCCCGCGCATCCGAAGATCACACGGCGCGGCGCAGTCACCGGATCAGCACCGGAATGCAGTCGTTGTTCTGTCCCAGCAGCACGGCGCAGAAGCGCCGCGAATCGGCCTCGTCCTCGAACCCGTGAACACGGAGGCGATAGAACACCGATCCGCCGCTGTGCGCGGACTCGATCACGCGGCCCCGGTCATCCAGCAGCGGGTTGAAACGCTGCGCAATGCTGGCCCAGGCCGTGCGCGCGTCGTCGGCGCTTGGGTATGTGCCCAGCTGCACCAGCCGCGTGCCGGGGGTCAGGGTGGCGGGATCGACTTCACGCCCGATCTGGGGACTGGTGCGCAGGGCGACGTTGCTGGCCACCGCTTGGGCGATGTCATCGCCGGAAGCCGACGCGGCCGTCCCGGAAGGGCGCTGCATCGATGCAGGGCGCGCCGGTGGGCGAGGCGAGCTTTCGACCGCGACCACGGACCCAGGCGGCGGCGGCGTGGCGATGCTTTCGGTGCGCGCGGGTTCGGTCCCCGGTGTTGGCGAGTCGGGGCGCCATGCGGCCTCGATCAGTTGGGCGCCGGGGTTTGCAGAGGATTGCGTCGCAACGCTCCGGGCCGCTTGCGGGATGTCTTCGTCGGTCAGATCGACCGGACGCGGGGCCAGCACCAGCTCGGCGCCCACGCCCCCGGCAGCGTTGCCCGCAGGGATTTCATTCACTGATAGCCCCTGAAACTGCGCGCGCTGGCCGCCTGCGTCCTCGGGGGCGACCCGCATCGGCCCTTCAAGTGCGCGAACAACCGGCACGCCGGTCACATCGCGCGCGACCAGTTGCCAGCTCCACCAGCCCAGACCCGCGATCAGGGCAAGCGACAGCACCGCGCCCGAGCCATTGAGCAACGCGCCCAAGCTGAACTGTGCGACCCGCGCATCCGGTGCACGAAACTTGGCATGGTCCCCGGGCGCGCCCTGCGGGATTGCCGCCTGCTGGTCATACCCGCCGCTCCCAAGGCCATGATCGCCATAGCCATATCTGCGCGGATCGCCACGATCGGGAAACACTGCTTCGACGCGCGGATGGTTGCTGCCACCGAAACCCCGGTGGTCGCCATGATAATATGTCATCACCTGCCCCATGTGCACGCTCCAGAGACCCGGAACCTGCGCTGTCTGCTCGTTGATGCAGCGGCGTTCGAATGCCGCAGCCTTGCCTGTTTCCGGACCGGTGCGGGCGCTGTTGGTCAGCGCATCTCTTCCACCGGACGGACCCCAAGGATAGCAAGCCCCGACGAAATCACAACGGCTGTGGCCCGGGCAAGCGCGATTTTGGCTTGTGATGTGGCCAAATCGCCCTCCTGCACGAAACGCAGCGCGGGGGTGTCGTTGCCACGGTTCCAGAAACCGTGGAATTCGGCGGCAAGTTCGGACAGATAGGCCGCGACGCGGTGCGGCTCGTGGGCGGCTGCGGCGGTGTCGACCAGTCGCGGCCATTCCGCCAGCTTGGCGATCAGCGCAAGCTCTGCCGGGTGGTCCAGAATTTCCAGTGTAGCACCATGCAGCGCGGCGTCCGAGACATCGATCCCGGCTTCGGCGGCCTTGCGCAGGACCGAATGCGCGCGCGCGTTGGCGTACTGGACATACCATACAGGGTTGTCGCGCGACTGCTCCAGAACGCGGTCGAAATCGAAGTCCAGCGCAACATCGTTCTTGCGGGTCAACATGACGAAGCGGGTGACATCGGCGCCGACCTCGTTGACCACATCGCGCAGGGTGACGAAGGTGCCCGCGCGCTTGGACATCTTGAAGGGTTCGCCGTTCTTGTAAAGCTTCACCATCTGGATCAGCTTGATGTCCAGCGGCACGCGCCCGTTCGACAGCGCCGAAACGGCCGCTTTCATCCGCTTGACATAGCCGCCATGATCGGCGCCGAAAATGTCGATCAGCCGATCAAAACCGCGGTCGATCTTGTTGTAGTGATAGGCGATGTCGG
>SKKS01000490.1 GCA_007123625.1 Paracoccaceae bacterium | reverse complement strand
CCCATCGAAGAACGACTCGCCGCGCTGGGTCTTGCGCTGCCGGATGCGCCCGCGCCCGCAGCCAACTATGTGCCTTATGTACGAAGCGGCGCGCTGGTGTTCGTGTCGGGCCAGATCAGCGCAGGGCCGGACGGATTGATCACCGGCAAGGTGGGGGCCGATCTGGATGTTGCCGCCGGGGCGGAGGCCGCGCGCCATTGCGCGCTGGCGCTTATCGCGCAGTTGCGTGCTGCGTGTGGCGGAGACCTCTCGCGGGTGCGGCAGGTGGTCAAGCTCACTGGATTTGTGAATTCCACCCCGGATTTCACCGATCAGCCGAAGGTTATCAACGGGGCATCGGATCTGCTGGTCGAGGTGTTCGGCGATGCCGGGCGTCATGCCCGTGCAGCAGTCAGCGCGGGGTCCCTGCCGCTGGGAGTCGCGGTCGAAATCGAAGGCGTGTTCGAAGTCGCCTGACGAAGTTCCGGTATCGCGTGACCTCCGTTCCAGCGCAGTATGGTGCCGGAGCGGAGGAGCATCATTTCAGGGGCTGACGGTGAAACAGGTGCGCTGCCGGGCAGCAATCCGGCGGCAGGCCATTTCGGCCTCGTCCCGGGTGAGTCCGGCAAAGCTTGCTTCGAATCCGCCGCCGCCCTGCCGGATCCGGCGCAGCCCGTTTTCCAGTGCCACCGCTTCGGACAGGGATGTCTGGATCAGGGCGCGCTCGGCATCGTGGCGGGACGGGAAGCTGCCTAGCGTCACGCCCCATATGCGTCCGTCCGATGTCGACATCCGGCTGACGATCTCGGACCCCGGCGTAGCGGCAAAGGTTTCTGTGACCATTGCGACCTGCGCGTGATCATCGGGTGCATCTTCGGCACTGGTCAGGATGATCAATTCATTGGGGCGTGGTGGCGCCGGTTGCGTCGCTGTTGTGGACGCTGTGGCGCTGGTAGCGGGGGCGGGTGTGGTCAGCGCAGCAGGCACGATTGTGGCGGCGGCGGCCTGTTGGTCCGCTTCGGCCGAAGGAGCGGCGGCGTCCTGAGTCGCGATCCCAAGCGCGACATCCACCGCGTCCTGTGCTGCGGCCAGCGATCTTTCGGCTTCGGGGGCCATATCGATTGCGCTGACGCCTCCGTTATCGAGCAGGGCCGCGAATTCCTCGGGCGGGAGCACCTGGAATCCTGCGGCTTCGGCCAATTCAAGGTCGGTGGCGACGGGATCGGCGCTTTCGGCGGCGCTGGCGATATCTGCCGGGCGCGCGGGCGGGATGACCGGAAGCGCCGCCGGCGCCAGCTCGGCCACGCCGTCCGTCGCTTCGGAAGCTGCGGCGATCTCCGTTTCTTTAGCCGCCGCTGTCTCCGCGTCTGACGCCACCGATGCCAGTGCGGCGCCCACACTTTGCTGGACGGCAAGCAGAAGGTCCTCGGGCGGCTCCGACATGCCGGGGACGGGACGCGCGGGCGGGCGTGGGGACCGGGTCACAGCGGTCTGCAACCGGATCGTCCGCCCGGCGCTGGGGCGGTCGTTGGCGGCGGTGCCAGCATTCTCGGCACTGGCCGCGGGCGCCCGCGCGACAGCAGCCGCGCGTCCCTGATAGGCCGGGGTCGCTGGCGCGCGCATGGCCACGCGGCTTTCGGCACGGGCAAACCCCATGTCAAGCAGTTCGGCCACATGCGCGTTGCGCGATGCTCCTGACGCGCCCCCGAACATGGTAGCGATGATCCGGACATCCCCGCGCTGCGCCGACGCCGTCAGATTGAATCCGGCAGCCCGGGTGAAGCCGGTCTTGATCCCGTCCGCACCGCGATAGGCATCCAGCAGCGCGCGATTGGTATTGGGCACCGTGGCGATCCCCGCATGATCGGACCGGCGCGAGAAGATGTTGTAATACTGCGGAAAATCGAAGTACAGTTGCCGACCAAGGATGGTCATGTCCCGCGCCGTGGACAGATGCCCCGGTGCAGTCAGTCCGTGCGGGTTGCGAAAGGTGGTGTTTTCCATCCCCATGGCGCGTGCGGTGCGGGTCATGCGTTCGGCGAAAGCGGATTCGCTGCCTGAAATCGCCTCGGCGATGGCGACGGCGGCGTCGTTGCCCGAGCGCAGCGCAGCAGCACGGATCAGATAGCGCAGGGCAATTGTCTGGCCTGCGCGGACGCCAAGGCAGGAACAAGCCGTTCCGGCGGCATTGCCGCTGATCCGCACCGGAGTATCAAGCGAGATTTCGCCATGCTTGATCGCTTCGAACGCGATGTAAAGCGTCATCATCTTGGTCAGCGACGCCGGGTGCAGGCGCGTGTCGTGATTGCGTGCGAAGATGATGCGACCGTCGCGCGCATCCATGACCACCGCCGCATATGGGGCAGCATGCGCGGCCTGCGGTGCGAGAAACGAAAGAAGCACGAAAACGGCCACGCGCAAAAATGCACATGCCGTGGTGCGGCGTGTTTCTGCCATTGCTGTCCTGCCTCGGTTTCGCCCCGGGTTGTTGATCGGGGTCGTTTGGTCGAAAGATGTTAGCACGAAGATCGACGCAGGAAAAGCACAATATATCAATGGCTTTCGCGCCATAGTTCAGACAAATTCGCAAATATGGTGGTGCCTGAAGGCTGTATCCACCAGATGCGCCACCGCGGTGGGTGATCAATGTGACCGTAAAGGATGTTGGTGGTGTGGTCCATGTTGGTTGACAATCACAAGGCGAATCGCCTGGGTGTTGCCGCGATGGGCGGAGGATCGCACAATTCGGGTTCGCGGGTGCAAAAACTGTTCACAGTCGCCAAAGAATCGCCGTATTGTTTCCGTATTCTTAAGCTGTACGCGTGATCCTTCGGGACTCGTGCGTGCCCAACAAACAAAAATCGAGGCTCAAGATGCAGAAACCCCTTCTCGCCGCAGTGGTCGCAGCGCTGCTGGTCCCGATGATCCCCGCACCCGCCAGCGCCAGCGCGATCGAAAATGCCTGCCTGCGCTCGGACCGGCCGCAGGCGACGCGCGCGCTGTGCCGCTGTGTTGGTTCGGTTGCAAACCAGACGCTGACACGCGCCGAACAGCGGCGCGCGGCGCGGTTCTTCCGCGATCCGCAACTGGCGCAGGACGTGCGCATGTCGCGCAGCGCAAGCGACAATGAATTCTGGGCGCGCTATCGCGCGTTCGGGGCAGCTGCAGAACAGCGGTGCTCAGGCTGAACGCAGCGCGCTGAGAAGACCGCGGCATCCGCGGTCGATCAGATCGAAGGTGCGGTCGAAGCCGCCTTCCAAGTAGGGGTCCGGAACATCGGTTCCGGGCCTTTGCGCATACTCTGCAAACAGTTTCACTGGCACCGTGCTGCCCTTCGGGCGCAGGGATTCGAGCGTGCGTAGGTTGGCGCGGTCCATTGCGATGACCAGGTCGAAGCGGTCGAAGTCGGCGCGCGTGACCTGGCGCGCCCGCAGATCGCTGATATCATACCTGCGCCGCCGCGCCTCGGCCACCGAACGCGGGTCAGGGGGCTTGCCCAAGTGCCAGTCACCGGTGCCCGCGCTGTCCACCTGCGTCGCGAAACCGTCCTGTGCGGCAAGGTCGCGGAACACGCCATGCGCGGTGGGCGAACGGCAGATATTGCCAAGACAGACGAACAGGATGCGCGGTGCGGTCATGCGCCCAGTCAAGCGCAGCCGCACCGCATTTGCAAGCCGGACAGTGTCACCCCCCGTGTGAGTGTCCGTGCGAATGCCCATGATCCGGCTGGCGCTCCAGGTCGACGGGCACGTCGAGTGCGATCTCGCCCGCGTGCTCGAATACCAGCGTAAGCGCGACCACGTCGCCATGCGCCAGTTGCCGGGTCAGGCCCAGAAACATCACATGGTCCCCGCCGCGGTCAAGCGCGTGGTTGCCGCCTGCGGGGATGGCGAAGCCCTCGACAACTTCGAGCATGCGCATCACGCCCTGGTCATCTTCGACATGGGTGTGCAGTTCGACCCGTTGCGCAACGTCCGAGCGCGCGGCGATCAGCCGGTCATCGGTCGCGCCGTGGTTTTCGATGGTCATGAAAGCCGCGCCTGATTGCGCCATGATGGAGCTGACTCGGGCAAAGGGGTCATGGACCTGGATGTCGCCCGCGAACGCGGGAAGGGCGAAAAATGAAACGGCAGCCGCCGCAAAAAGCCGGTTCTTCATGGAAGTGATCCTGTCTGATGTTGGAAAGTTGAAAGACACTCAGATCAGGACCGGGGGCGCGCGCGCCTGGGCGGGGCGCAGGTTGCGGGTCTCGGTGTGGCGGTCTGCGGGCAGAATGACCTTTGAACAGCCCGCTTCGGCGCCGCGTACAATGGACGCGCCGCCAACCGGCACCGCCGCGCATCCGGCCACGCAGTCCGGGCAGGGGTGCAGCCCGCCGGTGGGGTGGCCATCGGCATCGAGCATAACCGCAACCACGCCCACGCCCGAGCAGATCACCGCCACGTCCGCCGCTGGCGCCTGCCCGCGCGACATGGCCCAGGTCACGCCGGCAAGGGCGAACACGGCGGCCAGCGCCAGAGCATATGCGGTGGAAACTACGCGGGTCATGGGGCGGACATTACTGCAAGGTTCCACCAGGGGGAAGCTGCTCTGCTGCCGGGATCATGCGCTTGATTGCCGCAATATGCGCGGTCCCTGCGGCCGCGGCATCGGCGGCCAGATCGTGCGCGGTCTGCAACAGTGCCTCGGGCGGGCAAAGCCGGTCCACCAGCCCCCAGGCCAGCGCCGTTTCGGTATCCACCCGGTCCCCGGCCAGCAATATCATGCGCGCCCGCGCCGGGCCCACCAGCGCAGCAAGGCGCAGCGGGTCGGACGGTTGCGGCAGGAACCCCAGCCGCATCACCGGATAGAACAGGCGCGCGCCGGGCACCGCCAGCCGCAGATCGCACGCCAGCACCATGCCAAGCGCGCCGCCCGCTGCCGTGCCGTTCAGCGCGGCGATTGTCAGGCAGGGCAGCGCCCCGATCCGCGCCGAAAGCGCTTCCCACAGCGGCGAGGTCGCAAGCCCTGCCCGCGCCGCCGTCAGATCGGCACCTGCGCTGAACTGTTTGCCCGCGCCGGTCAGGATCAGCGCGGCCACGTCCTCGTTCCCGGCCCGGTCCACGGCGGCGATCAACGCCTCAAGCATCTCGGGCGTCAGGGCATTTGCCTTGTCCGTCCGGTTCAGGGTCAGCACCCGTACCGGGGCGCGGCCGTCGTCCAGAATCATCCCGTCAGGCCCAGCCGCTTGCGGATCAACTCGTCCCGCAGCGACACCTCGCGCCCGATCCAGTCGTCGGCGTCGGCGGTGCACATCCAGACCAGCGCCTGCGCAGGCCAGTCGGGCGGCACATGCGCGGACCAGTCCAGCCGACTGACCGCGTTCACGCCGCTGTCGCGGATGCGGTGCTGCATGTCAGTGGCCACGGTGCCGGGCGACAGGCTAAGCACGCGCACGCCGCGCCCGCGCGCCTCCACATCCGCCACGCGGCCCAGCATCAGCGCCCCGGCCTTGGAGGTGCAATAGGCGCTCCAGCCTTCGAGCGGGTTATAGGCCGCGCCGGACCCCACGGTGATGATCGTGCCGCCACCGCGCGCGATCATGCCCGGCAGCGCGGCGCGCATGCCGTTGAAAACGCCCTTGATATTGATGTCGATCAGACGCCCCCAGTCGTCGGGATCGGCATCAGTCAGGGGCGCGATGGGGTCGATCACACCGGCGTTGTTGATCAGCACGTCCAGCGGACCCAAGGCCCCTTCAAGCCGCGCGACAGCCTCGGCCACCGAGGCATAGTCGGCGACATCGCATGGCAGGGCCAGTGCCCCGGTTTCCGCGGCCAGTTCGGCCAGCGAATCGGCGCTGCGTGCGGCGATGCCGACCTGCGCGCCCGCCTTGACAAAGGCGCGCGCAGCTTCGGCGCCGATGCCGCGGCTGGCGCCGGTGATCAGCACGGTCTTGTTGCGCAAGGTATCTGTTTCGACGGCCATTCCTGTATGCTCCAATTGCGGTATTTCGCGCCAGACTAGCCGCTGGAACGCGCGAAGGGAATTCGGCGTTTTGCGCGGGGTTGAGGTTTGGTGCCCAAGCGCGGATGATGAGGGCAACTACTCTACGGGGGTTTGATGACACGCGCCTTTGTTGCCCTGACCCTGCCGACCGCCATTTGCAGCGAGCTTGTGCTGCTGCAGATGGCGATGCCGGTGCCGCGCCGGGTTTCTCCGGGGAACATGCACCTGACTCTGGCATTTCTGGGCGATGTGCCGGATCCGCTGCTGGAGGAGGTGCATCACGCGCTGTCGGAGGTCGTGGTGCCGGTTTTCGAATTGCGGCTGCAGGGGCTGGGGCTGTTTGGCGGGGGACGGGCGCACAACCTGCATGCGCTTGTGGCGCCCGAACCGGCGCTAGAGCATCTGCAGGCAAAAGTCGTCCATGCCGTTCGGCGTGCGGGTTTGCGGCTGGACGCGCGGCGCTTCCTGCCGCATGTAACGTTGGCCCGGTTCGCGCCCGCAGCGATCGAACAGGCGCGGCTGGAAAAGGTCGTTGCCGGGGCCGGGCTGTTCAGCGCGGGCCCGTTTCCTGTCGATCATTTCGTGCTGATGCGATCGATCCTGCGCCAGCCCGAAGCGGTCTACGAGGTACTTGCCGAGTATCCGCTGGACTCCCCGCATCACAGAGTGCGCGAGGCCAGCGGATGATTGACGTTGGCGGTATCGTTGGAGTATTGTATACCACAGTCCCTGCGCTGCAGGGCAACCCCCGTGCGGCCACGGCGCGACACATGCGGGGCAGGGGAGAGAGGCCGTTATGTACATTCCGGAATACCATGCGAAGGAAATCCTTGCACGCTACGGGGTCACCGTGCCCGCAGGCGGCATTGCCCGCAGCGTGACCGAAGCCGAGGACCGCGCCCGCGCCCTGTCGAGCGAGCGTTTCGCGGTCAAGGCGCAGATCCTTGCGGGCGGGCGCGGTGCGGCCGGAGGCGTGGTGATGGCGCCTACCCCCAGCGCGGTGGGCGAAGCCGCTGCGCGGCTGTTGGGGGCGCGGCTGGTCACCGCCCAGACTGGCGCCGATGGCGAAACGGTCGAGCGTGTGTATGTCGAGGAAGCGGTCGATTCGGCAGCGAACCTGTATCTGGCCTTCGTCATCGACCCGTCCGCAGCCCGGCCCATGCTTTTGGGATCAACCCGCGGCGGCGTGGATTTCGAGCGCGATGCCCAGGCGGACCCCTCGATCGTCAACACCCTGCATCTGGGCCATGACGGCGCTGCCGATGATGCGGCCATGAGCGGTTTTCTGGACGGCCTTGAAGTGCCAGCGCCCGCGCGTGATGCGGTGCGCACGCTGATCGATGCCACCATCCGCGCGGCATTGCGCAACGACGCATTGTTCGTCGAGATCAATCCCCTGATCCTGACCCCGGACAACCGCGCCGTGGCCGTGGACGCCAAGATGATCCTTGATGACAGCGCCCTGTTCCGCCACCCCGAATTCGAATCCACTGCGCGCGAGGCCGTGCGCGACGACTACGAGCGCATTGCCCGCGAGAACGATCTGAACTTCGTGCGGCTGGACGGCAATATCGGCGTGGTGGTCAATGGCGCGGGGCTGGGGCTGGCCACCAACGACATGATCGCCGATGCGGGCGGGCGGCCTGCGAATTTCATGGACATCCGCACCACCGCCACCAGTTTCCAGATCGCACGCGGGGTGGAACTGCTGCTCAGCGATCCCGGCGTCAAGGTGCTGCTGGTCAATGTCCACGGCGGCGGGATGACCGTCTGCGACACCGTGGCCGAGGCGCTGAACTTCGCCTACTCGCGCAGCGACCGGAAAGTGCCTGTCGTGTTCCGCGCCGCCGGTCAGAGCGCGGACTGGGCGCGCAGCATCATGAAGGATCGCCGCCTGCCGCACGAAACCGCCCCGACAATGCGCGCGGCCGCCGCGCGCGCCGTCGCCATTGCCAGCGGAAAGGGTGCCTGATGGCCATTCTGATTGATGCCGACACACGCGTGATCGTCCAGGGCATGACCGGGCGGGCGGGCACGTTCTATACCGATCTGGCCATGCGCTATGGCACCGAATGCGTGGGCGGCGTGCGCCCGGGCAAGGGCGGCACGACCCATATCGGCCTGCCGGTCTTCAACACCGTGGCCGAGGCGCGGGATGCAACTGGCGCCAATGCCAGCCTGATCCTGGTGCCGCCCCACCGCGCCGCCGATGCGATGATCGAAGCGATCGAGGCCGGGATCGGCGTGCTGGTCTGCGTGACCGAGCGGGTGCCGGTCCTGGATATGCTGCGGGTCAAGGCCGCGCTGGACGGATCGGAGTCGGTGCTGGTGGGACCGAATTCGCAAGGGGTGCTGTCGCCGGGCCTGTGCAAGATCGGGGTCATGTCCACGCGCGATGCCACGCCGGGGCCGGTGGGGGTCGTGTCGCGCTCGGCGTCGTTGACATCCGAAGTGGTGGCCCAGACCAGTGCGCTGGGGCTGGGGCAGTCAACCACGATCGGGATCGGGGGCGACCCGGTGCACGGGCTGGGCTTTGCCGATGCGCTGCGCATGTTCCGCGACGATGCGGACACCCGCGCCGTGGTGCTGATCGGCGAGATCGGCGGCACCGAAGAGGAAGCAGCCGCCGAATACCTGGCGGGCAGCGACTATGGAAAGCCAGTGATCGCGCTGGTCGTGGGGCGGCACGCGCCCGCCGAGCGCCGCATGGGGCATGCCGGCACGCTGGCGATGCTGGGTGCGCGGAGCGCCGCGCAAAAGGCGCAAAAGCTGGCCGATGCCGGGGTCTTGCTGGCCGAGGATGCCGATGCCGTTGCACCGCTGGTGAAAAAGGCGCTTGCAGGCGACTGAGCGCCCGCGAACCGCGCCCCGGGGTGGTATCCGCCCGCCGGTTGCGCCATGAAGCGCCCGGAAATTTTGTATTTACAGGAGGATCTCCATGACCGCCCTTCCCGAAACCATGCGCGTGATCGAAATGCGCGAAGCCGGCGGCCCCGAGGTTCTGGTGACGGGCACCCGCCCGTGTCCTGTGCCCGCGCCCGGCGAAGTGCTGATCCGCGTGACGGCTGCGGGCGTGAACGGCCCTGATCTGGTGCAGCGGCGCGGACACTACCCGCCGCCGCCGGGGGCCTCTGACTTGCTGGGGCTGGAGGTTTCGGGCGAAGTGGTTGCGCTGGGCGCTGACGTTGCCCGCTGGTCGGTGGGGGACCGCGTCACCGCCCTGACCAACGGCGGCGGCTATGCGGAGCATGTGGCCGTCGATGCAGAGCATTGCCTGCCGGTTCCCGTTGGCGTGCCCGAAACCGATGCCGCCGGCCTGCCGGAGACCTTCTTCACTGTCTGGAGCAACGTGTTCTTCAACCAGACTCTGCCCGAAGGCGGGCGATTTCTGGTGCACGGGGGCGCGGGCGGGATCGGATCGACCGCGATTCAGCTGGGCGCCGCGATGGGGTTGGAGGTGTTCACCACCGTCGGCTCACCCGAGGAGGCCGCGTTCTGCACCGGACTGGGGGCCACGCGCTGCATCGACTACAAGTCCGAGGATTTCGTTGCCATTACCCGCGAGGCCGGGGGCGCGGATGTGATCCTGGATATCATCGGCGGCGACTATGTCGAGCGCAACATCAAGGCCGCGCGGCATGACGCGCGAATCATCCAGCTGGCATTCAACGGCGGCTCGAAGGTGTCGCTCAACCTGATGCCGGTGATGCTCAAGAGGCTGGTCTATACCGGCTCCACCCTGCGTTCGCGTCCCGAAGCGTTCAAGGCGGCGGTGGCGCGCGACCTCGAATCGCGGGTCTGGCCGCTTTTCGGCGCGGGCAAGCTGCGCCCGGTCACGCATGTTGCGCTGTCGTTTGACGACGCCGCGCGCGCCCACGCCATGATGGAGGCGGCGGAACATCGCGGGAAAATCCTTCTGGTTCCATGACCTCCAGGCCCGCAACAGGCGTACCGGACAGGTATGCCGGGCGCGGCATCGCGCGTACGCCCCGGGTGATCGCGTGGCCGGAGTGCATGGGCTGGCATTTTGGCAAGCCTCTGACAGGATGAAAAATTACGGCGTACGGCGGGCATGCGTGTCCGCGCGCGCACGTATCACTTGAGCGTGCGCGGCCTTTCGCAAGAAAGCCGGGGCGGAACAAATTTCCTGTTGACACTTATATGGTATGCCACATACCATTAGTGGTATCGAGATCGGGTCCGGAAGCGCAAGGAGCACTTCGCGGTTCTGGTTCCGAGGATTGATCCGAGGTACGTTTGGCATATGGTGTGCCATGTATTTCGGGCCAGTCATGTCGGGAGGGGGATGCGATGTCGCGGGGTGTGAAGCTGGAGCGCGTG
>SKKS01000117.1 GCA_007123625.1 Paracoccaceae bacterium | reverse complement strand
GCTCACATCGATCTTCCCGCACAGGGCTTCATCTTGCTCGAAATACTCCGGGGGAGTCCCCGCATCGCGGGGACGGGGGCAGCGCCCCCAAACCCGACCGCGCTCATTCGTCCACCACTTCGAACAAGCCGGGCACCGCCGGGCACGGGCTCAGGGTGTTCTGCGCCACATCCGACAGCCGCGTCTGGTGCAGGAACACATAGACATGCGCCGACAAGCCTTCCCACAACCGGTTGCTCAAGGATTGCGCCCGCGACCCCGAAACCGCGCCACGCGCGCCCGCGCCCTTTTCCAGCGCGCTCACGGTCTCATCCACCGCCTCGAGCACCTCGGACACGCGCACATCCTCGGGCGGGCGGGCCAAGCGATAGCCGCCCCCGGGGCCGCGCACGCTTTCCACCAGCCCGGCGCGGCGCAGCTTGACGAACAATTGCTCAAGATACGCCAGCGACACCTTCTGGCGCGCCGCGATCTCATTAAGCGAGACCAGCGTCCCCTGGGGCGCAAGCGCCAGATCGACCAGCGCGATCATGGCATAGCGGCCTTTTGTGGACAGTTTCATCGGGCTCACTCCAATGGAAAACCTGACGCAGGAAATGCGCCCAGGGCATCAGGGTACCACGGCGGCCCCGAACGCCCGCAAAAACATTGACGTATCCGGCGCTCGCGCGTAACTCCATCCGGCCCGACCCGCGCCACCAACGCGGGTTAGAACCATTCTAGATTGCGCCGGTGGCCCGCGTCAAGCCTCGCGCCAGAACCGCCGTAACCGACGCGCCAACCCCGGACCAGCCCCGAAGAGAAGGCACCTCCCCCATGCCCGAAGTGATATTCCCCGGACCCGAAGGCAGGCTTGAAGGCCGCTACCACCCGCAACCCAAGCGCGATGCCCCCCTGGCGATCGTGCTGCACCCGCACCCGCAATTCGGCGGCACCATGAACAACAAGGTTGTCTACAACCTGCATTATGCCTTTCACAAGATGGGCTTTTCCGTGCTGCGTTTCAACTTTCGCGGGGTCGGGCGCAGTCAGGGTGAATTCGACCAGGGCATCGGCGAGTTGTCGGATGCGGCGGCGGCGCTGGACTATCTGCAATCGATGAACCAGAACAGCCGCCATTGCTGGGTGGCCGGATTCAGCTTTGGCGCCTGGATCGGCATGCAATTGCTTATGCGTCGACCCGACATCACCGGCTTCATCTCGGTGGCGCCGCCGGCGAACATGTATGACTTCAGCTTCCTCGCGCCCTGCCCGGCCTCGGGGCTGGTGATCAACGGCACCGTCGACCGGATCGCCCCGCCGCGCGATATCGAATCGCTGGTCTCGAAGCTGCATGAGCAGCGCGGCATCACCATCACCCATACCCAGATCGAAGGCGCCGACCACTTCTTCCGCGACGACGAGCGCCACATGCAGCCCATGATCCAGCATGTGACCGACTACGTCACCCGGCGCCTGACCGAAGCCACGCGCTGATCCCGCGCCCCGATTGCCCCCGCGCCCACCATCAGTGCGCTTTGGGGTACCTTGCAGCCGTGGGTGGCCGTGTGCCCCCCCCACGCGACGGCTGTCAGCCGTCCACGCGGTGTGCCCGGGCGGTCGACAGATTCGCCGTGTTCACGCCCAGAGACTTGAGTTTGCGGTGCAGCGCCGAGCGCTCCATGCCCACGAAACTGGCGGTGCGGCTGATATTACCGCTGAATCGGTTGATCTGCGCCAGCAGGTATTCGCGCTCGAACAGCTCGCGCGCCTCGCGCAGCGGCAATGTCGCCAGCTCTCCGGCCAGCACGAACCCGCCGCCTTGGTCCGCCTGTGCGGCATCGCCCTGAAAATCCGCGGGCTCCACCGGGCCATTGCCATCGCCCAGGATAAGCGCGCGCTCGATGACGTTGCGCAATTGACGCACGTTGCCGGGCCACGAAAGGGTCTGCAGATGCGCTTCGGCCATGGGCGAAAGTTCGCGCAGCGCCAGCCCCTGCGCCCGGTGAAAGTGTTCGATGAAATGGCGCGCCAGAAGTGGAATGTCGTCGCGCCGTTCTTCGAGCGAGGGCACCGCGATCGGCACGACGTTGAGCCGGTCATAAAGCTCCTGACGGAAGCGCCCGGCGGCGATCTCGGCCTTGAGATCGCGCGTGGTCGATGAAATCACACGCAGATCGACACGCACCTTGTCGACCCCGCCCAGACGCGTGAACTGCTGTTCGACCAGCACCCTCAGGATCTTGGACTGTGTGCCCGGCGGCATGTCGCCGACCTCGTCCAGATAGACCACGCCACCATGCGCCTGCTCAAGCAAGCCGGGTTCGACCCCGCGTTCGGACGATTCGCGGCCGAACAGCACTTCCTCCATGCGCTCGGGCGCGATGCTGGCGGAACTGACGGAAACGAAGGGCGCCGATGCGCGACCGGAATTCGCATGGATGAAGCGCGCGGCGACCTCCTTGCCGCAGCCGGCGGGGCCGGTCAGCATCACCCGCCCGTTCGAGCGCGTGACCTTGTCCAGATGCGATTTCAACACCTTGAACGCCGCAGATGTCCCGATCATTTCGGCGCTTGTCACGTCGCGGCGCCGCAGGTCGGCGTTCTCACGCCGCAGGCGCGCAGCTTCCATCGCGCGGCGGATCACCACCAGCAACTGGTCAATGTTGAAAGGCTTTTCGATGAAATCATAGGCACCCTGCTTTATC
>SKKS01000301.1 GCA_007123625.1 Paracoccaceae bacterium | reverse complement strand
GCTATTTCCCTCGCCATCGGCACGCTGGGGGCTTTTGTCGTCATGCGCACGGACATCCCGTGGAAGGGCGCGCTCAGCCTGGCCTTTGTGCTGCCCTTTGCCATTCCGCCGCTGTTTTCGGCCATGGGCTGGGTGCAGCTGGTCGGGCCGGTTGGGCTGTTTTCCCAAGGGTGGCGCGCCATGTTCGGCCCGGGCCCGGTGCCGTGGAACATCTATTCCGCCTGGGGCATCATTTTCGTGCTGGGGGTATCCAACTATCCGCTGGTGTTCCTGACCGTGGCGGGCGCACTGCAACGCGTGGACCCCACGCTTGAGGAAGCCGCCCGCACCGCCGGGGTGGGCACGGGCCGGATCATGCGCGACATCACGCTGCCGCTGGTCAAGCCCGCGATCTATGGCGGCGGGTTGCTGGCCTTCGTGTCGTCGATCGACAATTTCGGCATCCCGGCGGTTCTGGGGATGCGCGCGCAATTCTATGTCCTGACCACCCGGATCTACGAGGCGCTGACCGTGCCCAACATGCCGCTGGCCACCGCCATGTCGGTACTGCTGGTGGGCGTGGCGCTGGTGGCGATGGTCGGCTTTCGCCGGGCCGAAGGCGGGCGGTCGCAATACGCGGTGATCGGCGGCAAATCCACCACGCCGGGGGTGATCAAGCTGGGCCGGGCCAAGCCCTGGGTGGTGGCCGCGCTTGTGCTGACCGTCCTGATCGTGGTCGTGGCGCCGCTGTTCGCACTTGTGCTGACCTCGTTCCTGCGGTTCTGGGGGGCGCCGCTGACGTGGGAATTCCTGACCACACGGCACTATGAGGCGATCTTCAACACGCCTGCCGCGCGGCGCGGTATTCTCAACTCGCTGCTGCTGGCAGCGGGGGCGGCGACGATCCTTGTGTTCACCACCGCGCTGATCTCGTGGCTCAACGTCAAGGCGCGGGTGCGCGGGGCGGGCACGCTTGATACCATCGGGCTGATCCCCTTTGCGCTGCCGGGGTCGGTGATTGGGGTTGCGATGATCCTTGCGTGGTCCAACCCGCCAATCGGGCCCGCGCTTTACGGCACGATCTGGATCCTGCTGCTGGCATATATCATGCGCTACATGGCCTTCGGGTTGCAGACCACGCGCGCGACGCTGACCCAGATCCATGACAGCCTGGAAGAGGCCGCAATGGCCTCGGGCGCGAGCCGCATGCGCACGGTGCGCGACATCACGCTGCCGCTGTTGCGACCCGGACTGGTGGCAGGGTGGATATTGATCTACATTTCAGCGTTCAACGAGCTGACGGTTTCGGTGCTGATCTGGACCTCGGGGTCGGAAACCATCGGGGTGTGGATTTTCCTGATGCAGGATTCGGGGTTCACGGGCCGGGCCGCCGCACTTGCGGTGCTTACCTTGCCGGTGATTCTGGTGCTGTATCTGTTGATGCGCTGGTACGCCCGGCTTGAAGAACGCAGACAAAAGAGGCAGGGATGAACAGCACGTCAGGGGCAGTCACCGTCCAAGGGCTGAAAAAACGGTTCGGCGACATGGTGGCCATCGACACGGTGGAGTTTTCCATCGCCGAGGGCGAGTTCTTCACCCTTCTGGGGCCATCGGGGTGCGGCAAGACCACCACCCTGCGCTGCGTGGCCGGGCTGGAAAGCGCCGACGAAGGCCGGATCGAGATCGACGGAAAGCCGGTGTTCGACGGGGCGACCGGGCTGGACCTGCCCGCGAACGAACGCGCCATCGGCATGGTGTTCCAGTCCTATGCGGTCTGGCCTCACATGAACGTGGCCGAAAACATCGGCTACCCGCTCAAGGTGCGCGGACAGTCGGGTACGCAGATCGCGGCCCGGGTCGAAGAGGTGCTGAAACTTCTGGACATGGCGGGCTTGGGCGGGCGGATGCCGTCACAGCTGTCGGGCGGGCAGCAGCAGCGCGTGGCGCTGGGGCGGGCGCTGGCGATCGAACCGCGCGTCCTTTTGCTGGACGAGCCATTGTCCAACCTGGACGCCAAGCTCCGCGAGTTGATGCGCGCCGAATTGAAGTTGATCCAGCGCCGCGCCGGGTTGCCGATCCTGTATGTCACGCACGATCAGGTCGAGGCGTTGTCCATGTCCGACCGGATCGCGGTGATGAGCGCAGGACGCATTCACCACCTGGCCTCGCCCGAGGAAATCTATGACCGCCCCGCCACGCGCTTCGTGCTCGATTTCGTGGGATCGGTAAATTACATCCCCTGCACCGTCGCCGGATCGGGCGGAGGGCGGATGCGGCTGGCCGTGGCAGGCGGTGCATTTGACATTGCCGCCCCCGACTCCCTGCCCACAACGACGGATCTGACCGTCGCGATCCGCCCCGAGGATCTGGCGCTGTCCGCAACAGGCCCCGACGATGCCCCGCGAGCGCAAATCACGCTGCGGTCCTTTGTCGGTGACGGGTTCGAATACCGGCTGGACCTGCAAGGCCTGAGCCTGCGCGCGCGAACAGAGAAATCGGTGCAGCTTGACGAAGGGACCGAGGTGGTGGTCACGGCCCGGCGCGGGGTGCTGGTCGACGCCGCCGCCGGGCAGGACAGCGTCGTCGCCGCCGCCTGAGGGCACCGGCTGACGTGCTGTGCGTGACATTCTGGCGGTGGTAGTCCTGCAGAGGATGTGGCGGGGATGCCCGATCCGTGATCGGGCCCGCGTCGTGACCTTTCGCGCCGCAGTGCCCTGACCGCAAGCGGCCTGTACTTCACCATCAGCGCGTGATCGCACGCTCGGCCTGCGCGCCCATCACAGCAGCCTGGCGGCGCGCATGCGCGCCGCCACGTCGGTTTTCGGTCGCGCGCCCAGGTGGCCGATGACCTCGGCCGCGGCGATACAGCCCATGCGCGCCGCCGTGTCCATGTCGCGGCCCTGCACCAGACCGAACAGGAACCCGGCAGCAAACTGGTCGCCCGCGCCGGTGGCATCGACCGGGGTCACCCTGTCCACCGCGACATCAATTGTCCGCCCGTCATGGAGCACGCGCACCGGATCGCCCGACCGGGTGCAGACCACCAGCGGACACGCGCGCGCGGCCTGCGCCAGCGCATCATCCAGATCATTGGCCTGATAGAGCGAAACCCATTCGGATTCGTTGCCGATCACGAAATCCATTTCGCCCACCACCAGCGCGCGGAAATCGGCACGGTGGCGGTCGACGCAGAACGGGTCGGAGAGCGCGATACCCGCTTGCCCGCCGGTGCTGCGACAGGCGCGCGCGGCCTTGAGGAACGCCGCCTTGCCCTTGTCCTTGTCGAACAAATACCCTTCGAGGAACACCATCTCGCTGTCGGCCATAACCGCTTCGTCCACGTCATCGGGGCCAAGCTCGGCGGAGATGCCAAGATAAGTGTTCATCGAGCGCTCGCCATCAGGGGTGACGAAGATCATGCTGCGCGAGGTGGGCAGGTCCGCATCCGCAGCCGGAGGGTTGGGAAAGGCCGTGCCCTGTGCCGCCATGTCGGCGGCGTAGCCCTGCCCCAGCGCATCATCACGCACCAGCCCCACAAAGGCGGTCCTGAGGCCAAGCTGCCCCAACCCCGCCAGCGTGTTGGCCACCGATCCGCCCGGCGCCTGGTCGCGTGCACCCATGGCCGCAAAAAGCGCCTCGGCGCGATCGCGGTCGATCAACTGCATGATGCCCTTTTGGACTTCGTGGTCATCGAGAAACCGGTCGGGAACGGTGCTGAGCACATCGACTATGGCGTTGCCGATGCCGGCCACCTGATAGGTCTTCACAGGGTCTTCTCCTCGTATGCGCAGAGATCACGGATCAGGCAGATGCCGCAGGCGGGCTTGCGCGCCTTGCAGACATAGCGGCCGTGCAGGATCATCCAGTGATGGGCATGCAGCTGGTATTCTGCGGGAATGTTGTCCTCGATCGCGCGTTCCACGGCGACCACGTCGCGGCCCGGCGCGATACCCGAGCGGTTGCCCAGGCGAAAGATGTGCGTGTCCACTGCCTGCGCCGGAAAGCGCCACCACATGTTCAGCACCACATTCGCGGTCTTGCGACCCACACCGGGCAGCGACTGCAACGCGGCGCGACTGGACGGGACCTGCCCGCCATACTCCTTGACCAGGATGCGCGACAGCTTGATGACATTCTTCGCCTTGTTGCGATAAAGCCCGATGGTGCGGATATGCGCGATCAGCCCCTCTTCGCCCAGCGCCAGCATCTTCTCGGGCGTGTCGGCGATGGGAAACAACGCCGCAGTGGCCCGATTCACGCCCACGTCGGTCGCCTGCGCACTGAGGGCGACGGCGACCAGCAGCGTGAAGGCATTGACGTGATGCAACTCGCCCTGCGGTTCCGGCGCGGCGTCCTGGAAACGTCGGAAGATCTCGTGGATCGTGCGATAGTCGAGTTGCGCGGCCATGCCCCGTGCTATGCAACGCCGGTTGCGCGGGAACAAGCCCCCTTTGGCAACTGCGCGGGCGCTGCGCGGCGCGCGCGCACTTTGGCCGCAGGTGCGCGTGCAAAAAAGCAGCACAGCACGTCTGACCGGTTCTCCCGCCCCCGGGCCAGCACCACAGGTTCCCTGCGGCGCAGCCGGGGTTGGGCCCGGCCCGAGCGCGCGGCGCGCGGGCTGCCACGCCCAACGGGATGAGGCGCGGCATGCGCAGAAGACGGGCGGGAAAGCCCGCTAACGAACACGCCCGGCCCCTGGGGGAATGGCGCGTCCCTATGTCAGGGCATGGCAAACTGAGCGCCTTAGCCGATCCCGAACCCCGCATAGGGCAGGTAGCGTACCGGATCGCCCGGCGCGATCGTGGCCGCGCCATCGGGCAGTTCCACCAGCCCCTCGGCCCAGCTCAGCCCGCTGATCCGGCCCGAGCCTTCGGAGGCGAACACCTCGGCCTCGCCGTTGTCGTTCAGGCGTGCGCGCAGGTATTCGCGCCGCCCTGGTTTCTTGCGCTTGGAGAACGCCGCCAGCACCATGAATCCCTGTGGCACGGCCCAGCCTGCGCCCGACAGGAACGACAGCGCCGGGCGGCCAAAGATCAACGTGCAGACAAGGGCCGCCACAGGGTTGCCCGGCAGGCCGATCACCGGCACGGAAATGCCTTGTGCGCCCGGCCACAGCGCCAGCGCCAGCGGGCGTCCGGGCTTCAGCGCGATGCGCCAGCTCGACAACCGCGCCCGATCGCGCAACAGGCGCGAGACGTGGTCCTCGTCCCCCGCCGACGCCCCACCCGAGGTCAGGATCACATCCGCAGCGCCTGCGCCATGGTCCAGCCGCGCGGCGATCGCATCCGCATCGTCGGGCGCGTGGCCCAGATCGACCGCCGCATGACCCCAGCGGCGCACGACCTCAAGCAACATGGGCCGGTTCGCATCGAAAATCTGATGCGCCGCCGCCGGTGCCCCGGGATCAGCCAGCAATTCGTCGCCGGTGGACAGGACGCCCACCCGCAACCTGCGCACCACCTGCACCTGTCCGACCCCCAGCGCCGACAGCAATGCCAGGTCCGCCGGTGTCAGCCGCCGCCCGGAAGGCAGCGCGGTTGCGCCTTCGAGCACATCCTCGCCCGCGCGCCGGGTGTTGGCGCCGCGCTTCACCGGCCCGTCAAAGGCCACGCGGCGGGCGTCGGTGGCGCAATCTTCTTCAAGCACGACCGTATCCACTCCTGCAGGCAGGATCGCGCCGGTCAGGATCCGCAGCGCCGCGCCCGGTGGCACGGCCTCGGCAAAGGGCTGGCCCGCCGCCGCCCGCCCGGCCAGAAGCGGCAATTCATATGATCCGGGCCCATCCAGCGACGCATGGGCAAAGCCATAACCATCGACGGCGGCATTCGGATGCGGCGGGTTCGACCGGCGCGCCCGGGCGTCCCCGACCAGAACACGCCCGCCTGCCTCGGCCACGCGCAGGGTCTCGGTGTCGGTGATCGGCGCCAACGCCGCCCGCAGCCGCGCCAGTGCATCGTCGACCGGCACCCAGTCCACGCCCTGCGGCATCGCGAAGCAGTCATTGCGCAACCGCGGCGGGGTCAGGCGCGCAGGGGCAGGCTCCGGCATCTCGGGGCGGGGGGGCGGAAGCGCCGCATCGCCCAGCGCGCGGGCGGCATCGCGCAAGGGCGCTTCGGCGCCGACCCCCAGGATCCACCCCTCTTCGGCCAGTGCGACCGCCGGATTGGGTGCCTCCAGCAACGCCGCAATCCCGTCGCCCAGCCCGGCCAGCGCAAGGGCGAGCATACGCACCTGCACCGCATCCCTGACCGGCCAGCCGTGGCGGCCACGCCCGCCTGCGTTGCCGGGCATGATCTGCGCAATCTCCGCGCGCAGCAGCGACGGATAGACCTCAGCCAGCACCACCGGGGCCGCGCGCCAGTCCTCGCAGGGCCATACCGCGACCTTGCCTGGATGCGCCGCCCGCAACCGCCACAGCACCGGCAGGCCCGTCAGCGCCTGGCTGCCCACCGCGCCTGCCCCGCCCAGCTTCCACACCGACTGCGCCCCCGGCGCACGCACATCCACCGCGCGCAGATCAGGCAGTCCGTGATTGCGCCGCGCCGATCCCCTGAGCGGCAGATCCGGCAGGTCCAGCGCCTTCGGGCGGAACCAGAACGGCCCAACCCCCGGCAGCGCGCGGTTGATTCCGGCGGCCACCTCAAAGCGGTTGTTGCGGTTCGCGGCATCATCCTCGATGCGCGCGGCCAGCCATTCCCAGACCGCCAGCGCTTCTGCCCGCCCAGCCAGCGCCTGCGCGAAACCCGCCGGATAGCCGAAGGCGAAATCGGCCCCGATCAGGACCCGCTCGCCCGCAGCCAGGGCATCGGTCACCATCTGCTGCAGATACGCCGCGGCGGCGGCACGCGTCGGCGGGTTCGCGGTCCGCACATCCCCGCCGCGCGCCGTGGCAGTCCATGTGGCAATCCAGATCGAATCGCGCCCGGTCACGGGCCGCCCGGCGGCGGACCAGTCCACGACCACGATCCGGTCGAACCTCACAACCCCACCTCGGCCAGAATGAAATCCGCGATCGTGGCGGTGTCGTCCAGATCGAATAGCGGCACCTCCAGCCCCGGATGCACGGCATCCGAGGCAACCGCACGGATGGTGGGGTTGCCCGGGGCCAGCAGCGCGCGCCTCGCATCGGCCCGGTGGCATTCGACCTTGGGATGCGGCGCGCGCTTGTAGCCTTCGATCAGCACCAGATCCACCGGCGCCAGACGCGCCAGCAACGCTGCAAGCGACGGCTCGGGAACGCCGCGCAACTCGGTCATCAGCGCCCAGCGGTGGGGCGAGGCCAGCAACACCTCGCGCGCGCCCGCTACCCGGTGGCGGTGGCTGTCGGTGCCGGGCTGGTCCACATCGGTGTTGTGATGGGCATGCTTGAGCGTGGAGACGCTGAACCCGCGCGCCGTGATCTCGGACACCAGGCGTTCCATCAACCCGGTCTTGCCGGTGTTCTTCCAGCCGGTGACCCCGTAGACCCTCATGCCCGCGCTGCCAGCGCTTCGGCCTGCGCCAGATCCTCGGGCGTGTTGACGTTGAAGAACGGATCAAGCGGCGTGGTGGTGAATTCCGCCGTTCCGGCCCCGTGGCCATCAGTCCACAGCACCACCTTGCGCAATCCCCCCTTCAGTGCCGCGCGCAGGTCGTCACGCAGGGCGACCGGCCACAGTCCGAAGGTCGGGTGCCGCCAGAGCTTGCCCGCCGCATCCCGGCTGGCCGCGAGCGCCAGACCCGATGGGCCCGCTGCGGCCTGCAGCCCCGCCACCAGATCGTGCGGCAGGAACGGCGTATCGGCGGCTGCGCTGACCACCGCTTCCGCGCCCTGTGCAGCGGCCCAGTCCAGCCCCGCCAGCACCCCCGCCAGCGGCCCGGGCCAGTCCGGCAGGCTGTCCGCGACCACCGGCAACCCCAGCGCCGCAAAGCGTGCCGGATCGCCATTTGCATTCAACGCGAGCGCTGCGACCTGCGGGCCCAGCCGCTCGATAACATGATCTACGATCCGCCGCCCGCCCAAGGACAGCATCCCCTTGTCGCCGCCGCCCATCCGCGTGGCCTGTCCCCCAGCCAGAATCATTCCCACCGGCCTGTTCATGCCCTGCCCTTATCATCTGTGCTGAAATATCCTCGGGGGGTGAGGCGCGGTACGCGCCGAGGGGGGCAGAAAGCCCCCCTTTCGCCGCCGCCCCATCTTTCCCCGGCCGGAAGCCGCGCGCGCTCAGTCATCCCCGGCCCCCTTGCGCCGGTGGCGGCGGTCCTCGTCGCCCGCTGCGGTCGGGTCGGCATCGCGGATCAAACGCTCCTCGCCCGACAGGCAGACAAAGCGCTGGCCCCGCATACGCCCGATCAGCGTCAGCCCCACCTGTTGTGCAATCTCGACCCCCCAGCCGGTAAAACCCGAACGCGACGCCAGCACCGGGATCCCCATCTGCGCGGTCTTGATGACCATTTCCGAGGTCAGCCGCCCGGTGGTATACAGAATCTTGTCCGCCCCATCCACGCCATGGCGGAACATCCAGCCTGCGATCTTGTCCACCGCATTGTGGCGGCCGACATCCTCCATATAGACCAGCATCCGGTCACCGTGGCACAGCACCGTGCCGTGAATCGCGCCGGCTTCCAGATACAGCGACGGCGTGGTGTTGATCGCTTTCGAGAGCGCATAAAGCCAGCTTGTGCGCAACTCGGCTGCAGGCAGCGTCAGCCCCTCCAGTCCTTCCATCATGTCGCCGAACACCGTGCCCACCGCACAGCCCGAGGTGCGGGTCTTCTTCTTCACCTTTTCCTCGTAGCTGGTGGCACGGTCGGTGCGCACCACCACCACCTCAAGGTCCTCGTCATAGTCGATGCCGGTCACCACATCATCGGCGCGCAGCATTCCCTGGTTGCGCAGAAAACCCAGAGCCAGATATTCTGGATAATCACCTATGGTCATGGCGGTGACGATTTCCTGGCTGTTGAGGAAGATTGTCAGTGGCCGTTCCTCGACCACTGCAATTTCGGTCGCGGCGCCGGTCTGGTCATGGCCGCGCACCCGCCGGGTCAGGCGCGGGTTGTCCGGGGTCGGCATGAGTGGTGCGGAAATATCCATCGGATCCCTTTATCCTTACGCTGGCATAATGTATTCAAACACGGGATACGGACAAGAGGCCCTGACATGCTGGGTTATGTGGTGACCGATCAGCGCGGCGTTCTGGATGCAATGCTTCTGAGCATCGCCGACCGGCTGGATGCCGAGGGGCTGCGGCTGGCAGGCGCGGTGCAGGAAAATACCAGCACCGGCCCCGATGACGGGCAGGACGGGCGCTGCGACATGAACCTGCGGCTGCTTGGCGCGGGGCGGTACATCTGCATCAGCCAGCGGCTCGGTGCCCATGCACGCGGCTGCAGGCTGGACCCCGGCGCGCTGGAGGAGGCCGCTGCAGCGGTCGAGCGTACACTGGCCGACCGCCCGCATCTGCTGATCGTCAACAAGTTCGGCAAGGCCGAAATGGACGGGCGCGGGTTCCGCCCGGTCATCGCCGCCGCACTGGGCGAAGGCATTCCGGTGCTGACCGCAGTGGGGCGCGGCGGCCTGCCAGGGTTCGACAGCTTCGTGGACGGGTTCGGCACCGCCCTGCCCTTCGCGCTGGATCCTGTGCTGGACTGGTGCCGCGCGGCGGTCGCGCAATCGGGGGGCCTGCCCGAAGGCACATCCGACACCCGAGGCGCCCGCGCCCTGCCCTGAGCAGCGCCGCACATCTGCGCCCAACCTGCCGACAATCTGCGCACCGCCGTCATGGCGGCGGTGCGCCTTGGCATTCATTCCGCCGGGATGGCGCTGGGCTCCAGGCTCAGCGGCTGTTCCAGATGCTGCAGCATTTCCTTGGGGCAGATCTGGATGAATCGGGCTTTCTCGACATCCCAGCGCCGCAGGATTTCGCGCGCGCGCAGGCTTTCGGTCTCAGTGGCGTGGCGTTCGATCAGACCTTTGAGCTGCGCCTCCCAGTGATCGACCGTCACCGGGCAAGTGACCAGCGTTTCCAGGTTCAGCAGTTCCTTGGCGGTGCCATCCGGGTCATGGACATACGCCATGCCCCCGGTCATCCCGGCGCCGAAGTTGGCACCGATGTTGCCAAGGATCACCGCAACCCCGCCGGTCATGTATTCGCAGCCGTTGGAGCCACAGCCCTCGATCACCACATGCGCACCCGAATTGCGCACCGCGAAGCGTTCGCCCGCGCGCCCGGCGGCAAACAGGTACCCCGCCGTCGCCCCGTAAAGCACCGTGTTGCCGATGATGGTGTTTTCATGCGCGACCAGCGGCGACGACATGCGCGGGCGCACGACGATCATGCCGCCCGACAGGCCCTTGCCGACATAGTCATTGG
>SKKS01000085.1 GCA_007123625.1 Paracoccaceae bacterium | reverse complement strand
GGTTCAGGCGGATCACCGTTTCCACACTGCGGTCCATCGATCCCAGATGCACCGGCATATGCGGCGCATTGGCCACCAGCGCGCCATCCGCATCGAACACCGCGCAAGAGAAATCCAGCCGTTCCTTGATATTGACCGAATGCGCCGTGTTCTGCAGCGCCACGCCCATCTGCTCGGCGATGTTCATGAACAGGTTGTTGAAGACCTCCAGCAGGATCGGATCGGCCTGGGTGGTGCCTGCGGCACTGCGCCGGGACAGGGCCGCGTGGCGGGTCATCAGAACATGGTCGGCGGCGGTAAGCTGCGCGCTCCAGCCCGGTTCGACCACGATCGTCTGGTTGGCCTCGATGATCAGCGCCGGGCCGCGCACCGTGTCGCCGGGTGCCAGTCCGTCGCGGTGGAACACGTCCGCATCGTGCCATGCCCCGCCGGACCAGAAGCGGCGGCGGGTGTCGCTGTGGGCCGCGCGTTCGGAAGCGCTTCTGGTGGCGGCTGCCCCGGCCGCGCTGCGAGTCTCGGCGGCTTCGACCTCGACCGCTTCGACCACCACCGCCGCTTCGGGGCTGATGAAGCCGAACTGCGCCTTGTGCGCGGCCTCGAACGCGGCGCGCGCGGCGTCCTGATCGCCGTCAAAGGGCACCTGCAGCGCGGTGTCTGTGCCCTCATAGCGCAGATGCAGCACCCGGCGGTTGTGCATGTCCGTGACGCCCTGCGCTTCCAGATCCTGCCGGACCTGTGCCGCCAGCGCGTCCAGCGCCGCGTCGATGGCAGCAGCGTTCTCCGGCGCCAGCCGCTGCACAAGCCCCTGCTGGCGGCTGGCCTCGACCCGCGCCAGCCCGATCCCATAGGCCGACAACAGCCCGGACAGAGGATGGATCAGCACCGATTCCATGCCCAGCGCATCGGCCACCAGACAGGCATGCTGCCCCCCTGCCCCGCCAAAGCTGTTGAGCAGATACCGCGTCACGTCATAGCCGCGCTGGACGCTGATCTTCTTGATCGCGTTGGCCATGTTCTCGACCGCGATGCGCAGGAAGCCCTCGGCCACGTCTTCGGGCGCCTTGCCCTCGGCTTCGGCAATCGCGGCAAAGCGCGCGGCCACGGTCTCGCGGTCCAGGGGCTGGTCCTGCGCGGGGCCGAAGATCGCCGGAAACAGGTCCGGCTGCAGCTTGCCGAGCATCACGTTCGCGTCTGTCACCGTCAGCGGCCCACCGCGGCGGTATGCCGCCGGGCCGGGGTCCGCGCCCGCCGAATCGGGGCCCACCCGGAACCGCCCCGGTTCGGCATGCAGGATCGAGCCCCCTCCGGCTGCGACGGTGTGAATGCGCATCATGGGCGCGCGGATGCGCACGCCTGCCACTTCGGTGTCAAAGGCGCGCTCATAGTCGCCCGCGCAATGTGCCACATCGGTGCTGGTGCCGCCCATGTCGAAGCCGATCACCCGGTCGAACCCGGCTTCGCGCGCGGTTTCCACCATGCCGACCACACCGCCCGCAGGCCCCGACAGGATCGCATCCTTGCCCTGGAACGCCTCGGCCGCCGTCATGCCACCCGAGGACATCATGAACTGCAGCGTCGGCCCCGGTTCGCCCGCAGGGGTCGCGCCGAGCGCGTCGGCCACCCGCGCCACATAGCGGCGCAAGATGGGCGAGAGATACGCATCCACCACCGTCGTATCCCCGCGCCCGACCAGCTTTATCAGCGGGCTGACTTCGTGGCTGACCGACACCTGCCCGAACCCCATGCCGCGCACCATGTCCGCCAATGCCTGTTCATGCGCGGGGTTTACCCAGGCGTGCATCAGCACGATCGCCACCGCGTCAATGCCCTCGGCGCGCACGCCCTCCAGGTCCGCACGCAGCGCATCGGCGTCCAGCGCTGTTTCGACGGCGCCATCGGCACGCAGCCGCTCGGGCACCTCGATCACCCGGTCATACAGTTGTTCGGGAAGGACTATTTCCTTGGCGAAGATATCCGGCCGCGCCTGATAGGCGATTCGCAGCGCGTCGCGGAACCCGCGCGTGATCAGCAGCGCAGTGCGGTCGCCCTTGCGTTCCAGCAGCGCGTTGGTGGCGACGGTGGTGCCCATCTTCACTGTGCCGATGCGGGCCGGATCGATCTGCCCGCCCAACAGGCGCCGGATACCTTCGATGGCCGCATCCTCATAGGATTCGGGGTTCTCGGACAACAGCTTCAGCGGCTGCAAGGCCCCGTCCGGCGCGCGCGCGACCACATCGGTAAAGGTGCCGCCCCGGTCGATCCAGAAATCCCACCGCTTTGCCTGTTCCGACATCGTCGCTTCCCCTGATTCCCCGGGCGCACAGCCCTTCATTGATAATTTGTTGACAAATTGCGGGCGAATCGTCAACCTTTGAGGTGACGTCGGGGAAACGACGCCGGAACGCCCGAAACGGCCGGGCGAAAGAACAGGGAGAAAAATCGCATGACCATTCTATCACGTTCGTACATGCTGGGCGCGGCCCTTGCCCTTGCCAGCGCCCCTGCCATGGTTCAGGCACAGCAACAGTGGGACATGCCTACCCCCTATGGCGACGGCATCTTCCACACCCAGAACATAATGCAGTTCGCCGAAGATGTGCGCGCGGCCACCGACGGCGCCATCGACATCACCGTGCATTCGGGCAACTCGCTTTTCGGGCACGCGGAAATCCACGACGTTGTGCGTCAGGGCGTGGT
>SKKS01000081.1 GCA_007123625.1 Paracoccaceae bacterium | reverse complement strand
CGTGGAGTACGCAGAAGCTTTCATGCTGATCCGGGAGTGGAACTAGCGATGATCGAAGTGATCGGGATTGGAGCAGGCGGCCATGCCCGGGTTGTCATTGAGGCGTTGCATTTATCGGTGCAAGGTGTTTTCAGACGAAGTACCACAATTCGTCTTGGGTGCCCGTACGCGTTTGAAACCGACGTAAGCGGGCGTTTACTGGAGGTTACCATGAAGAAAATCGCTCTGGCAGCTGCCCTCTCGATGGCCGCTACTTCGTCCTTCGCCGGGTCCATGGGCGGCAAATATGCCGAGCCCGTGATCGAGCCGGAAATCATCGTCGAAGACACCCGTGGAACCGCTGCCGGGATCGTTGTTCCGATCCTGCTGCTGGTTGCACTGGCCGCTGTGGTCGCATCGCGCTGATCACACACGAACCTGCTGCCACAGGCTGCGGGACGGGCGTCGGTTTTCCGGCGCCCTCTTTCGTTTCATGGGGTTGTTGTCCCTGCACCCGCGCGCCGCGCCGACCAGATGCAGCGGTCAGGTTTCCCTGCCCGCGCATACAACTGATCGGGCCTTGAGTTTTGCCGGGATGTTACCCGCCCTGGACGGCGCAAAAGGTGCGCACCGCGCATGCACCCGTGCCCGGGCGTTTCAACCGAGGCGCGCGTAGCGGTCTTCGAGCACGTCGAAAGGCACGCCCGGTTCATCCTTGGCACAGCGAATCACCAGCGATGTCTTGACGCTGGCCACGTTGTCGGCGGCGGTCAGTTCCTCGGTCAGGAAACGCTGAAAAGTCGACAGGTCCGGCGCCACGCATTTCAGGATGAAATCGATCTCGCCATTGAGCATGTGGCACTCGCGAACCAGCGACCAGTCCCGGCAGCGCTGCTCGAATGCCGACAGGTCGGATTCGGCCTGGCTGTGCAGCCCGACCATGGCAAAGACCTGCACCTCGAACCCCAGTTCGCGCTCGTTGACCTTGGCGTGATACCCGGTGATGTAGCCGCTTTCCTCCAGCGTGCGGACCCGGCGCAGGCAGGGCGGCGCAGATATCCCCACCCGCTTCGCAAGTTCCACGTTGGTGATCCGGCCATCCGCCTGAAGCTCGGCCAGAATCTTGCGGTCGATCGGGTCCAGCTTTGCCCCTGGCATGCGCGTTCCTGTCCTGTTGCGTTTCGCAATCATGTAAGCGCAACACCTGGTTTGCGCAACATTGTTTCAGACATGCGCAAGATATTTGCGCGGAACCTGCGAAAACCGGCAGATTTCAGCGAGAAAAGCGGATGGGAAAGCGCGCGCGGATGTCACCGTCCACGTCTGCCGGAACGGTGCAGCCCGCCTGCGCAAGGATCGCCTCCTTGCGCGCGCGGGCGGTCGCGATCAGGTCAGGGCGCCCGGCTTCTTCCCATTCGCGGGGACTCATGCGGTTGGCCGCTGCCGGGTAAAGGTAATCGCTCTGCATCCGCTGGAGCGTCTGGTCCGAGCCGAGGTAGTGCCCCGGACCGTCAAGGCAGACCGAGCGCATCGCCTCGATCGACAGCGCGTCGCCGCTGACATCGATGCCGCGCAGGCAGCGCTGCGCCTGGCCCAGCAGATCGTCGCCCAGCACCATCGATTCGGGGCAAAAGCCCAGAAGCGACGCCTGCATCCCGGCCGATTCGTAGACCATGTTCAGTCCCGCCAACCCCGCCAAAACGTTCGAGATCGCCTGTTCCCACCCGGCCTGCATGTCCGGCAGCTTGCTGTCCGCCATCCCTGCCGCCGCCCCACCGGGCAGGCCGTAGAAGCGGTGCATCTGCGCGCAGCCCGCGCTCAGCAATGCCTGTTCAGCGCTGCCACCCGACATGGCGCCGGTGCGAAGGTCCGACACGAACGGCCAGGTGCCGAACACCGCCGGGTGCCCGGGGCGTATGCTGTTGACATAGACCACCCCCGCCAGGCACTCGGCCACCGCCTGCACGATGGCCAGCGCAATGGATGCGGGCGCCGTGGCGCCCGCCTGCCCCGCTGACAGCATCAGCACCGGCATGCCCGCCTGGATGCACAGCTCCATCGTCTGGCAGCTTTCGGTGGCAAACTTCATCGGCGGGACGACAAAGCAGTTGCTGTTCGACACAAAAGGCCGCGCGCGCCATGCCTCCTCGCTGCCCGCGAGCACATGAAGAAGGTCCATGCAGCCCGCGACATGCGACGGGTCGGAAAACGAGGTGCCCACATGCTTCATCGTGCCCGCGCAGCACGCATAAAGCGTATTCAGGTCCATTTCGAAATTGTCGGGGATATCGCGGCAAACCATGACCCGCTGGAAGAAGTGCAGGTTGTCCAGATGCTGTGCCAGCTTCGCGGCCTCGTACAGATCCTGCGCGGTCGATTCGTGATAGTCCCCGGTGACCGGATCGACCACATGCACCGCCGCCCCCGCAGTGCCGTAATGCACCCGCGTGCCCGACAACAGCAGGTCATGCGCCGGATCGCGCGCGCACAGTGTCAGGTCGCGCGCAGCCAGCGTCAGCATGTCCTCGACCAGCGCACGCGGAAACCGCAGGCGCCCGTCGTCGCCCTGCACCGCGCCTGCGGCGGTCATGGCCAGCACACCCGACGGCGGCGCATCCGCCAGCCCGATCTGTTCCAGCGCCTGTAGCGCGGCTTCGTGGATGCGGGCCACGTCGACATCGGCCAGGGGGCGGTATTGCCCGCCCACCATCCCCGGGCGG
>SKKS01000181.1 GCA_007123625.1 Paracoccaceae bacterium | reverse complement strand
GTCGCGGGCGATCAGCTCCTCGCAGAACTGGATGAACTTCTTGCGGTTGATGGTGGGTTCCTCATCCGCAAGGATGAAGAAGCCAACGCCGTGGTTCTCGACCAGATCCTCGATCTCGTCGACCACCTTTTTCGGGTCGCGCACCCGGTAGTCGCGCCAGAATTTCCACTGGCTGCAGAAGCTGCAGGTAAAGGGACAGCCGCGCGCCATGTTCGGGATGGCGACGCGCCGGTTCAGCGGAACATAGATGTATTTGTCCCATTCCAGGATCGACCAGTCGGGCTTGATTCCGTCCAGGTTCTTGACCGTCGAGGCCGCTTGCGTGGCAACAATCTCGCCGTCCTCGATAAAGGCGAGGCCGTGGATCTTGCGCCTGTCTTCTGGCCAGCGGCCTTTGGCGATGGCGGTCATCAGGTTGACGACGATTTCCTCACCCTCGCCCCGCACGATCACGTCGATCCAGGGCGCTTCGGACAGGACCTGCCGGAACATGAACGTGGCATGCACACCACCCAGTACGGTCACCGCATCGGGCGCGACCTCGCGCGCGATCTTCAGCACCTCTTCGGCGACATATATCGACGGGGTGATGGAGGTCGTGCCGACGACATCGGGTTTCAGTTCGGCCAGCCGCGTGCGCAAGCTGTCGTTGTCGATGTGATTGGTCATCGCATCGATGAAATGAATATCGTCAAAACCGGCCGCCTTGAGCGAGCCAGTCAGATAAGCCACCCAAGCGGGCGGCCAGCTGCCGGCGATCTCGGCGCCGCCGGAATGATAGTTCGGGTGGACGAAGACGATTCGCATGGCAACCTCCGTTTGTGTAAACGTAAGTTGACACTATTTTCGGCGCGTGCAATTGACACAGATCAAGAAGACGTGCAGCGGATCGAATGATTGTTGCGCGAAGCGACGGTTTAGCCGTCGTCTTTGCTGACCAGGGCAAACTTGCGCAGCTTGACATACAGCGACTGCCGCGAAAGGCCCAGCATCTCGGCCGCCGCGACCCGGTTGTTCCGGGTCAGCTCCAGCGCGGTTTCAATGCAGATCTTTTCGATCACATCGGTGGTTTCCGACACGATGTCCTTGAGCGTGGAGGACCCCACCAATTCGATCACGCCCTGCATGTTCGCGTCCGGGCCGCTGGCCTCGGGGCGCAGCACGACCGCGCTGGAGGTGTTGCGCATCACCAGCGCCAGAACCGGATCGAACTGATCATCCAACCAGGTGGCCGAAATCTCGACCCCGACCTGCGCGCCGAAATCGGTGTTCAGCTTGGTGGCGTACATCCGCAAATGGCCAGCACGGCGCGCGTTGTCCAGCAGTACGCGCAGGTCAACCGCGCCTCGCGCCAGAAACTCGGACAACGGGCGGCCCCGGACCGCAGCGGTCGAAGGCGAGTCGGTCAGGTTCAGGAAGGTGTCGCTGATCGCAAGGATGATGCCGTCGCGGTCCGTGAAGACGATCGCATCCGAGCCGTGGTTGAACAATTGCCGCAGGTTTGTCACCAGCCGCTCGTCCCCGACCGAGCCCATTTCCGGGTCGGTCATACGGATGATCGCCAACTGCTCTCCCGAGGCGCGGAACTGCTTGCCCGAAAGCTGCAAACGACGCTGGGAGGCCTTGATCTCGACCGTCATGGTTGCCGCGGCATGCGCCCCGGACTGCACATCCAGCCCGGCAAGCAGCGTCTCGCGGGTCTGGGCGGTGAAACAATCGGCAAAGGGCCTGTCGACAAGCTCTGACCGGACGCGCCCCAACACCGACGCCGCATTGTGGTTCACGTCGATGACCAACCCCGAGCTGATCGACACCATGACGATCGCGTCGCTGGTGAAATCCATCAGCAACCTGTAGCGCGTGTCGATCTCGCGCTGCGCCTCGTGATCGCGCTCAAGCGCGATCTGGGCGTTCAGGAACATCTGCTGCATTTCTATGGTGGGGCGCTGGTCCTGCCCCAGCATCAGAACTTCGCTGCTGTCGCGCAGAGGATGGAGCGCATAGCGCACGGGGGCCTGTTCCCCATTGTCCAGCACATGCACCAGTTCGGCGAATCGCGCTGTCCGCGCGCCCTCGGCAGCGGGACTTTGAGTCAGGTCCGCAACCCGCTGCGCCAACTTCTGCGCCGAACCCTGGTCCAGAAGATCGGCAAGGCGCCGCCCCTTCCAACCCGGAAATTCGTCAGAAAGTGCACTGTCAGCCTTGCCTGACACAGCCACGATGCTACCATCCGAAGAGAGGATCAGGCTCACGTCGACCAGATTGGTCAGGACGGAGGCCAGGAAGGGATCGTCGAGAGCCCTCGCCAAGTCGCGGATATGCCGTGTGCCTTCAGGATCCGGCAAAGTCACTCGCTTCCCTCCTACTGCCATGTGGCAGCCATGTCGTGGGCATGAGAAAGGGCGATGCTACTCTGCCGCTACTTTGAACTGCTGAATGCTACAGGACCCAAGCGCGACCCCTATATCGTTGGTCACGACATCGGCACCTGTCATCTCTGCGATTCGGCGCAAATCATTATCCGCAATCGCCGCAGAAACCAACCCCCCGCCCAGAACAACCGGAATTGGCGCGCTGCAGCACCGACGCACGTCCCGGATCAGTTGCTCGCAAGATGTAATCGCACTCACATTGGATACGGAAACGAACACCGCGTGGAATTGGTTCCGCGAAATGTGTTCCTGCATCACCGCAACCGCGGGCGACAACTCGACCTTGACCGACACACCGATGCGCCGCAAGTGATAGACTGCAAGCATCGCGCCGAGGGTGTGCTGTTCGCCCTCGGGCAGCATCAGCAAGACCCGCGCATCCGTCGCGCGCCCGATTGCATCCGAATTCCACGCGCGCCCCAGCTCTCGCAGCAACGTCTGCAGACGACCAAATGCAATCGAGGCCGACAGGACATCCATCTCATCGCCGTGCCAGGCGGTGCCGATCGTGGTGATGGCACGGGGCAGATAGATATCGGTAATATCTTCGGCGGACACCTGCCGACGCCGCATCTCGCCATGCAGGTCTTCCAAGGCACGCAGATCGCCGTTGCGGGCGAATCGCATCACCAGGTCGTCGACAACCTTGCGCGGCATGCGCGCGTGCGTGTCACCGCGCGACCCGGCAGACCGCGCGAGTTCCGAAACCACGCGAATCGCAAATGATCTCAGCGGATGGTTTTCCGAAGAAACGGCTGCGGAAATTGCATGAAATGTGCCGTCCATGTCCCACTCCTGGTGGCGGCGCCGCAGTGGAAGAACCTGTGTCCAAGGGGTTCGACCGGCCCGGGCGCCAGCTTTACAAAGACTTGCAAGATCCATCCGTCATGTCAAATAAAACTTACATCTCACAACGCAATTTCCACCCGCGTCGCGTCAAAGCCAACAGCACAAGTCTTTATTTTAATTAACTTAAATGCCGTTGCACGAAAGCTGAAATTCCAGGATTACACTCGGCGCGCCCAATGTGTAAGTTTCAATTGACACTTATGCATTTCAACGTCTAAGCTTCTTCAAGAATCGAACTCGAAGGGGGGGCAGATGGCGCAGTTTCCGCAGCAGGCGCTTTACACGCCGGAACAGCGCGCACGGCGCGACGCATCGCGCTGGACCCTCGTGCAGGGGATCCTTGCGCCGGTTCAGTTCGTCATCTGCATCGTTTCGGTTGTGCTGGTACTTCGCTTCCTGATGACCGGCGACGGCTACATGGCGGCGACCCTGTCGATCATCGCCAAGACCATGGCGCTTTATCTCATCATGGTTACCGGTGCGATTTGGGAGAAAGAGGTCTTCGGCCAATACCTTCTTGCACCCGCTTTCTTCTGGGAGGACGTGGTAAGCTTCGGAGTGATCGCGCTGCACACTGCCTATCTTCTGGCGCTTTTCACCGGCTGGCTGGACGCGACGCAACTGATGGCGCTCGCGCTGGTGGCCTATGCGGCCTATGTGGTCAACGCGGTGCAGTTCCTGTGGAAGTTGCGCATGGCACGCCTTTCGGCACAGGCGGCCCCGACCCTGTCGGAGGTGCGCGCATGACCGGCTGCCGCTCCACACCCGTCCTCAAGGAACGCGGCCAGCGCGAGGTATTTTGCGGCCTTACCGGAATCATCTGGCTGCACCGCAAGATGCAGGATGCCTTCTTCCTGGTCGTGGGTTCGCGTACATGCGCGCATCTGCTGCAGTCGGCGGCTGGCGTCATGATCTTTGCCGAGCCCCGATTTGGTACCGCGATCCTTGAAGAAAAGGATCTTGCGGGTATGGCCGACGCCAATACCGAACTGGACCGCGAGGTCGCGCGCCTACTGGCCCGGCGCCCCGATATCCGGCAATTGTTCCTTGTCGGCTCCTGCCCGTCCGAAGTGATCAAGCTTGACCTCTCGCGCGCCGCCGAGCGGCTCAGCGCACTGCATGGCCCGGCGGTGCGGGTGCTGAACTTCTCGGGTTCGGGGATCGAGACCACCTTCACCCAGGGCGAGGATGCCTGCCTGGCCGCCATGGTTCCGGCGCTGCGGGAAACCGATGCGACGGAGCTTCTGCTCGTCGGTGCGCTCCCCGATGTGGTCGAGGATCAGGCGCTCGAGCTTCTGGCCCGGATCGGTATTTCCCCGGTGCGCTGCCTGCCCGCGCGGCGTGCCGAACACGACCCCGCCATCGGCCCTAACACCCGCTTCGCGCTTACCCAGCCGTTCCTGGGGGACACCCATGCCGCCCTGATCCGGCGTGGCGCACAGCCCATCGTCGCCCCCTTCCCCTTTGGCGCCGAAGGCACCACTCTCTGGCTCAAGGCCGTCGCCGCAGCTTTCGGCATCAGCCCTGAAACGGTCGATGACGTCGTTGCCGCACCCCGCGCCCGCGCCGAAAAGGCAGTCGCCGCAGCGGCTCAGACGCTGCGCGGGAAGTCCATCTTCTTCATGCCCGACAGCCAGCTGGAAATCCCGCTGGCCCGCTTCCTGACCCGGGAATGCGGCATGCGGGCAATCGAGATCGGCACCCCCTATCTGCACACCGACCTGCATGGCCCCGAACTCGACCTGATTGCTGCAGGGCCGACCATTTCCGAGGGCCAGGACGTCGATCTGCAACTCGACCGCGTCCGCGCCGCGCGCCCCGACCTGACCGTGTGCGGCCTTGGCCTTGCCAATCCGCTCGAGGGCGAGGGGCTGAGCACGAAATGGGCGATCGAGCTCGTGTTCACGCCGGTCCATTTCTACGAACAGGCCGGCGATCTTGCTGCGCTGTTCGCCCGCCCCCTGCGCCGACGCGCAATCCTGCGGGGTCAGCACCCCAACCTTCTGGAGGCCGCCGAATGACCCGGACCCTCCGCCTCTTCATCTTGCCAGAAATACTCACTGAACAGGCCCGGCCATGAAACTCGCCGTCTGGACATACGAAGGCCCGCCCCATGTTGGCGCCATGCGCGTTGCCACCGGCATGCGCGGCCTGCACATGGTGCTGCACGCACCGCAGGGCGATACCTATGCCGATCTGCTGTTCACCATGATTGAACGGCGCGACCACCGCCCGCCGGTCAGCCACACCACCTTTCAGGCGCGCGACCTGGGCGCCGACACCGCCGGGCTGTTCATGCAGTCCTGCCGCGACGCTTATACGCGCTTCCGCCCGCAGGCGCTGATGGTGGCCGCGTCCTGCACCGCCGAGCTGATCCAGGACGACCCCGGTGGCCTGGCCGAAACCATGGGCCTGCCGGTACCGGTCATCCCGCTGGAGCTGCCCAGCTACCAGCGCAAGGAAAACTTCGGCTGCGACGAGGCCTTGCTGCAACTGTGCCGCGTGCTGGCCCGTCCCGTGGCGCGCACCGACCGCGTCACCTGCAACATCCTTGGCCCTACCGCGCTTGGCTTTCGCCACCGTGACGATCTGGCCGAAATCACCGGCCTGCTGTCCGAACTGGGGATCGAGGTCAATGTCGCGGCCCCCATGGGCGCGTCGCCTACGGATATCGCGCGTCTTGGGGCGGCGCATTTCAACGTGCTGCTTTACCCGGAAACCGCCGAATCCGCCGCCCGCTGGTGCGAGAAGGAATTCGGCCAGCCGTACACGAAAACCATCCCCATCGGCGCCAATGCCACCCGCGCCTTCATCGCCGAAGTGCGCGCGCTTTCGGGATCGACCCTGCCGGTGGACGAAACCCGCCTGCGCCAGCCGTGGTGGGCGGCTTCGGTGGACAGCACCTACCTTACCGGCAAGCGTGTCTTTGTCTTCGGCGACGGCACCCATGTCATGGCGGCGGCGAAAGTCGCGCGCGACGAGATGGGCTTCGAGGTCTGTGGCATGGGCTGCTACAACCGCGAACAGGCCCGTCCGCTGCGGGCACTGGCAAAGGAATTCGGTCTCGAGGCGCTGATCACCGACGACTACCTTGAAGTCGAGAACGCCATCGAGGACGCCGCGCCCGAAATGATCCTCGGCACCCAGATGGAGCGCCATATCGGCAAGCGTCTGGGCATTCCCTGCGCGGTGATCTCGGCGCCCGTCCATGTTCAGGACTTCCCCGCCCGCTATTCGCCGCAGATGGGATTCGAGGGCGCGAACGTGCTCTTTGACACCTGGGTGCACCCGCTGGTCATGGGGCTTGAAGAGCACCTGCTGACCATGTTCCGCGATGATTTCGAATTCCACGATGCCGCAGGCCCCTCGCACCACGGCGCCAAGGCGCAACTGCACGAGCAGGGCGCCCCCGCCGTGCAAACGGCGGCGGCTGACGGGGGCTCGATGCCCCCGGAAGACGTCCCCGCCCCGGCAACGGCGCCCGCGCCCGCTGCGCCCGACAATGTCATCTGGCTGACCTGCGCCGAGCGCGAACTGAAGAAGATCCCCTTCTTCGTGCGCGGCAAGGCCCGGCGCAACACGGAGAAATATGCAACCGACAAGGGGTTGCACGAAATCTCGGTCGACACGCTCTACGAGGCAAAGGCCCATTATGCTCGATAGCACTCATATCGGCGCCCCGATCCAGGCAAGACCCTACCGCTTCGTGGTGGTCACGCTGGATGCGCATGCGGCAGGTCCGGCCACGCGCGTGCTCCCACGCCTGCGCGCCGATTTTCCCGGGCTCGAAGTGTCGATCCACGCCGCCGCCGAATGGGCCGAAAACCCCGCAGCGCTGGCAGAAGCGAAGGCCGCGATCAACGCCGCCGATATCGTCGTGGCAAACCTTCTGTTCATCGAGGAACACGTCACCGCCTGCTTGCCGGAACTCCGGGCGGCCCGGGATCGCGCAGATGCTTTCGTCGGCGTGATTGCCGACCCGCAGATCGTCAAACTGACCAGGATGGGCGATCTGGACATGGCGAAACCCGCCAGCGGGATCGCAAGGATCATGAAGAAGCTGCGCGGCGGCGGTGACAGCAAGAAGCCCGCATCCGGCGAAAAGCAGATGTCGCTGCTGCGGCGGCTGCCGAAGATCCTGCGCTTCATCCCCGGCAAGGCGCAGGACCTGCGCGCGTGGTTCCTGTCCATGCAATACTGGCTTGGCGGTTCGGACGAAAACATCGAAGCGATGATGCGCTTCCTGATCGCGCGCTACGCCGCCCGGCCCGAATGGCGCAGCATCAAGGCCGCAGCACCGGTCGATTACCCCGATGTGGGTTTGTATCACCCTGACCTGCAGCACCCTGAGCATGGGCGCATCACCACCGATATTGCCGACCTTCCGCGTCCGGCAAAGCCTGTGGGCACGGTGGGGCTTTTGCTGATGCGGTCATATATCCTGGCCTCCGACACGGCGCATTACGATGCGGTGATCCGCGCGCTCGAAGCGCAGGGTCTGGCCGTGGTGCCTGCCTTTGCCGGTGGGCTGGACGGGCGTCCGGCGATTGAAGCCTATCACACGGGGCGGATCGATACGCTTCTGTCGCTGACGGGGTTCAGCCTGGTGGGTGGCCCTGCGTACAACGACAGCCCGGCGGCAGTTGAAGTGCTGAACAAGCTGAACGTGCCCTACCTTGTGGCCCACCCGCTTGAGTTCCAGACCCTGGGACAATGGGCGGCGTCGGGTACGGGTCTTGGGCCGGTGGAAACCACCATGCTGGTCGCCCTCCCCGAAATCGACGGCGCCACCTGCCCCACGGTGTTCGCAGGGCGTCACGGCGCCGGTGGCTGCACCGGGTGCACACGCAACTGCCAGCACACCAACGAAATGCGCGAAATGGCGCCCTGCGCCGAACGTATCGATTCGCTCGCCGAGAAAGTCGCGCGCACGGTCCGGCTGCGGCGCAAGGCGAATGCGGAAAAGCGCGTGGGGATCGTGCTGTTCGGCTTTCCGCCCAATGCGGGCGCTGTCGGCACGGCGGCATATCTTGATGTGTTTGAAAGCCTTTTCAACACGCTTCATCGCATGGCGGCGGATGGCTACGACATCACGCCGCCCGCCACGTCGGACGACCTGCGCGCAGCGGTCCTCCACGGCAATGCCGCCACATACGGGCAGGAAGCCAACGTTGCCGCCCATGTGAGCGCCGCAGAGATGGTGCGCAACTGCCCGCCGCTGGCCGCGATCGAGGCCGTCTGGGGCCCGGCGCCTGGGCGGATACAATCCGACGGGCGCGGCGTGTTCATTCTTGGCGCTCAGTTCGGCAAGGTCTTTGTCGGGGTCCAGCCCACTTTCGGCTACGAAGGCGACCCGATGCGCCTTATGTTCGAGCGCGGATTCGCCCCGACCCATGCCTTTACCCAGTTCTACCTGTGGCTGCGCAACTCCTGGCAGGCCGATGTGCTTTTGCATTTCGGCATGCACGGGGCGCTGGAATTCATGCCCGGCAAGCAGGCGGGCATGGGCGCGAAGGACTGGCCGGACCGGCTGATCGGGGAAATGCCGAATGTCTATCTCTATGCCGCCAACAACCCGTCCGAGGCAAGCCTTGCCAAGCGGCGCTCGGGCGCGGTGACGGTCACACATCTGACGCCGCCAGTGGCGCAGGCGGGGCTTTACAAGGGGCTGCAGGAACTCAAGGACAGCATGACCCGCTGGCGCCGTATGGGCGCCGACGACCTCGCACGGGCCGACCTGGAAGCGCTGATCGCCGAACAGGCGGCTGCCGTGGACCTGAGTGGCGCGCCGGAAACGCTGTGGGTGCGGCTGCTGGAATGCGAGGACGCGCTTATCCCCGAGGGGCTGCATGTCGTCGGGCGCAAGCCCGATGCAGAAGCTCGCGCGAAGCTGCTGGCCAACGTCGAAGCCGACGACGCCACCCGTGCGGCCATGGATGCGGCACTGTGTGAGGATCACGAGTTGCGCGGCCTGATGCGTGCGCTGAGCGCCGAGTTTATTTCCCCCGTGCCCGGCGGCGACTTGCTGCGCAGCCCCGAAATCGTGCCCACCGGGCGCAATATTCATGCGTTCGACCCGTTCCGTATGCCCACGGCATTCGCGATGCGCGAAGGAGCCGTGCAAGCGCAGAAGATCCTCGATGCCCACCCCACCCTGCCCCGCACCGTGGCGATGGTTCTGTGGGGATCGGACAACATCAAATCCGACGGTGGCCCGATCGCGCAGGCACTGGCGCTGATCGGGGCCACAACCCGCTTTGACGCCTACGGGCGCCTGTCGGGCGCGGATCTGATCCCGCTTGCGAAGCTTGGTCGCCCGCGCATCGACGTGGTGATGACACTCTCGGGGATTTTTCGCGACCTGCTGCCGTTACAGACCCGCCTTCTGGCCGAAGCCGCCTTCAAGGCCGCGATGGCCGACGAACCGGAAGCGCAGAATTTCGTCCGCTCGCATGCGCTGGCCACGGCGCGCGATCTGGGTGTCGATCTGGAAACCGCCGCCTTGCGCGTCTTCTCCAACGCCGAAGGCGCCTATGGCTCCAACGTCAACGCGCTGGTCGACAGCTCGGCCTTTGGCGACGAAGACGAGCTGGCGGATGCCTATCAGACCCGCAAGGGCTTTGCCTATGGTGTGAACGGCAAGCCCGTCGCGCAGCCAGAGCTTCTGAAAGCGACGCTGAAAACGGTCGATCTGGCCTATCAGAACCTTGAATCGGTCGAGTTGGGCGTGACCACGGTCGATCACTATTTCGACACCCTGGGCGGCATCTCGCGGGCCGTGAAACGTGCGCGTGGCGGGCAGGAAACGCCGGTATATATCGGCGATCAGACGCGCGGGACGGGCAAGGTGCGCACGCTGCGCGATCAGATCGCGCTGGAAACCCGCTCGCGGGCGCTGAACCCGAAGTTCTATGAAGCGCTGCTGACCCACAAGGCCGAGGGCGTGCGCCAGATCGAGGCACAGGTGACCAACACGCTGGGCTGGTCGGCCACCACCGGAACGGTCGAGCCCTGGGTCTATCAGCGCCTGTCCGAAACTTTCGTGCTGGACGAGGTGATGCGTCGCCGCCTGGCCGAACTGAACCCGAAAT
>SKKS01000417.1 GCA_007123625.1 Paracoccaceae bacterium | reverse complement strand
CGGCGGCGGAATTGCGGATCGTCACCGAACTGGACCCCGCGCTCGATCCCGGCAGCTTCCGGCTGGGGGCGATCATGCTGGGCGATGTCACCATCGCGGTGCCGCCCGACCGGCAGTTGTTCCAGACGGAGCTGGACCTGACCGGCACGCGCGGGGTGGTGCTGCGGGTCTCGGCGGGGCTGGATGGTGCCAGCGGCATCGCGTCCTGGGTGATCGAGGCCATCGACCCCGCCACGGGCGAGCAGGTGCGCGACGGGTTGCGCGGGATCTTCGGCGGCGCGGACGAGGTTGCGCGCGTGTTCTACACCGTCCAGCCGCGCGCGAACGCCGCCGACGGCGCCGAGATCGCCGCCAGCGCGCGCGTCTTCTTCGACAACGCCGCGCCCGAGGAAACGAATCTTCTGATCCAGCGGCTGGACGCGCGCGCGCCGGTCACCGCGCTGGAGGTCACGCGCGTGCCCGGCACGGCAACTTATGCGCTGGACTGGGTGGCCAGCGACGAAGGGTCCGGCGTGCGGGATGTGGCGCTTTATGTGGCCACCGATGGCGGCGATTTCCGGCTGATCGAGCGGCGCGGCCCCGAAGGCTTCGCCAGTTTCGAAGGCGAACACGGGCGGGTCTACGAATTCCTGGCGCTGGCGCGCGATCTGGCCGGGAATGTCGAGGCTCCTCCGCTTGGTGTTTCCGTCCCGGGCGCCGCACTGGTGGCCGATCTGGGCGGGCCGGGGCTGCTGGTGCCCACGCCCGCCGCCCCGGCCCCCGCACCGCCCCCGCCAGAAGACGCCACACCCAACGCGCTGTTCGCTGCCGCTGCGGGCCGCGTGCCTGCGCCGGTGGCCACCGCCAGCCCGTCCAAGCTGGCGCAGGTGCTGGCGCCATTCTCGGCGGCGGGGTTCGTCACCGGGTTGCCCGGCGCGGATGCGGCGGGGCTGGGCGCGACCGCATTGGCGCAGGCGCCCGATGGCAGCATCATTGTCGCGGGCGGCATGGGGCGCGGCGCGCTGTACCGGCTTGGGCCAACAGGCGGCCCCGCACCACTGCCCTTCGCGGTTCTGGACACGCCCATCTATGACCTGGCCTTTGGCGGCGACGGTCGGCTGTGGGCGGCCAATGGCGCGCAGCTTCTGGAACTTGACCCGGGCACCGGGGCCGTGCTGGCGCGGCATGGCACCGGGCTGACGCAGGCGCTGACCATCGACCCCGAAAGCGGGCGGATCTTCGTGACCTCGGGGCGCGGGGTCGAGGTGTTCGACCCGGTGACTGAGAGCTTCGCGCCATTCAGCGCCACGCGGGCGGGCAGTCTGGCCTTTGGCCCGGACGGGCGGCTGTGGGGGGCGGCATGGCCCGCGCGTGGCGCGATCCTGCGCTTTGATGCCGAAGGCCGGGCCGAGGAAATGCTGCGCCTGCCCGGCCCGGCGGACAGCCTTGCCTTTGGCGCGCCGGGCACCGCGCAGGAGGGGCTGCTGTTCGTGTCCACCAACCGCGATGCGGCGGGTCGGTCAGCGCTGTATCTGGTCGATCTGGCGACCCGCGACTGGCTGGTTCTGGGGCAGAGCGATGCGCGCGGCGACAACCTGCTGGCGCTCTCCGACGGGCGGCTGTTGTCGGTTCAGGGCGCGCAGGTGGATGTGCTCAACCCCGTCACCGCGCCTTCGGTCACGGCGATTTCCCCGGCGGCGGGACAGATCATCACCACGCCGCTGGGCAGGATTGCCATTCGCTTCGACAGCGACATGCTGACCGGCACAGGGACTGAGGCGGGTTCAGTCCTCAACCCCGACAACTACCGCATTGCCAACCGGCAGGGACAGATGATCCCGGTGACTGGTGTGACCTGGGACACCGCCACCCGCACCGCAACGCTGGCTGTCGATCCGCTGGCAACCGAGGAATACCTGATCGCCATCGCCCGGCAAGTGGCGAACGAGGCCGGGATTTCGATGGCGCAGCGGGTCGAAAGCCGCTTCGCCGTGATGCTGGACTTCTCGGACCGGGTTGAACTGGGGTTCTCGAATGTGCGTACCTCGGCACAGGACGGGACGCTGCGCTATGACGTGCGGATCACCAACATCAGCGGTGCGCCGCTGCCGGTGCCGCTGCGGCTGGTGCTGGACCCCGACCGCGCCTTTGGCGGCGTCGCGCTGGGGGCGGAACAGGCAGGGCCGCTGTGGCTGCTGGATCTGGGTGGCGACCTGCCCGAAAGCGGTGTGCTGGCGCCGGGCGCATCGGTCACCACCACGCCGGTGCTGACCTTGCCGCGCGGCGCGCAATTCGGGATCGGGCATGCGCTGTTCGCGTTGCCCATGCCCAACGATCCGCCCGACCTGACCGCCCCGCTGCCCGAACGCGCAGTGGTGGGCGAAACCCTGAGCGTGCAGTTGCAGGCTGTGGACCCCAACGGATCGGACCCGGCGTTTGTGCTTCTGGAAGGCCCTGAGGGGCTGAGCCTGTCGCCTGAGGGGCTTTTGCAGTTCACCCCCACGGAGGCCACCGACGACACGGTGCTCCTGCGGTTCCGCATTTATGACGGTTTCGGCGCCTTCCGCGAGATCGCCCATGCCATCGGGGTCGAGGGTGGCAACAGCCCGCCGGTGTTCCTGATCGCCCCAGAAACGGTTTTCGCGCTTGAAGGGTTCCCTCTGGTCCAGCAATTTGCCGCCGCCGACCCCGATGGCCACGCGGTCACGCTGCGGTTCGAAAACCTG
>SKKS01000276.1 GCA_007123625.1 Paracoccaceae bacterium | reverse complement strand
CCAGGTATCGGTCCGGAGATCCGTCAGAAGCGCCCAGAGCAGGGCAAGCATGACAAGCGCCGAAAGGAAACTGCGCCAGCGCGGTCGCAGCGGCAGCGCCCCTGCAGGAGCGCTGTTCAAAAGGACCGGAGCCGTCGGCAAGGCCGCGCTTTGGGTCCGGCGTTCGGTTTGCGTTTTTGTCCGCATCGAGGTGCCTCCGTCGATATGCAAGCCGGGCGATATGCAAGCCGGGCTTGCACAGATACCCCGACACCCACAGGGCGCCGGGGGAATTGGTGAATTCATTTGACCAAAGAACGCGCAAGCGCAGGGTTTCATCCCGAAGACCGGCGAAATCCGCACGCTTCCTCACACTGTGGTGAGCGACGGATGATACCAAGCCGTGGAGCGTTCTTCGGGCATCAAGCAACCGGAGGAAACCATGTCCATGGCAATGACGACCGCAAGCACGATGACCGCGAACACGGTGCAGGGCACCGGAAGCAAGGACGGGTGGCGCAGGGACGGGCTGATCGGCCTGTGGGGCCGCATGATCCACCGTGACCCCGAGGTGTACGCGGCATGGCTGGAAGACCGCGATCTGACGACCATCACCGCCGCCCTGTTGCGGCTGAACGAGCGCCAGCTCAACCGGCTTGGCATGTCGCGCGCCACGCTCGCGCTCGATGTCGAGGCGCTGGCAGTCCGCGCCGACCGCGAAGGCGCGATCGTATCCGACATCCTGCGGATCGTCGGTGAGGCGGACAACGCGGATCGGATGCCCGGCGCGGCACACGCCATCGCGGCCGAATGATACAACGGCTCTGCCGCTCTGCGAAAGCAAGCCGGGTCACCTGCGTGGCCCGGCTTTTTCGTGCGCCTGTGCCTCGTTCACTAAGCGCGCCGCGTGCAGCCTTGAAGGAGTGCTGCGACAAGATGCACCCAAGGCCAAGATCCCGTTTCGCGGCCTTTGGGGCCTTCATCCAGACAGTGCCTTGCTTGTGCCGACGCATGGTGGTGTGCATACTTGGAGGTCCATCAGGTGTGCATGGCAGGTGGCGCGCACAGCGCACAGGCTGCAACGCTCCGATCCCGGCATGACCTCGTTCCGGATGCTCGGCCTGCTGAAATGCCAAGATCCCGGCCACAAAAGCCGGGATCGGGCGCATGCGGCGCACGCGGCGCACGCGGTTCAGTTCGCTCGGATCACGCGGGCTATTTCGTCCAGTTGCAGGATCGCGCGCTTGAGATAGAAGCCCTGAAGGTGCAGATGGTTGGCAAGGAAGCTGTTCGCGCCTGAGCTGTTCAGAACGATCCGCGGCTTCTGTTGCGAGGCCAGCCGCAAGCTTTCCAGCGCCTGGTGCCAGACCCGGGTCAGCCCCTGGGCACGGATTACCGCATCGAAATCGCGGCCCAGTTCGCGCAGAAGCAGATAGGACGCATAGGCCATTCCCTTGTTGAAATAGAAGATGTCATCGGACACGAAGTCGATGATGAATCCGTCCCCACTCACATGGTCATCGACGATAGCGGCCCGCGAGCCCAGTTCTCCGGCCATGCGCTCGACCGTCAACGCAAGCGCATCGGGGCGCGTTTCGAACACGGCCATTCCCAGCGCCACGCGTGTGTTGAACGAACGAAGCGCCCGGGCAGCGGCCTCGTATTGGGTGTCTGCGGGCTGAATCGGCAGGAAGGACTGGTCCAGGTCGAACAGCCATACATCGGTCGGAAACTGCAACAACCCCACCGAGCGCTCAAGGTCCCGGTCGATCGCTGAAGACCCGCGCAGGCGTCCGATCTGATTTTCCAGCTCCATGGTGAAGCGGCTGATCGCGCGCATCATCCCGCGCTGATAGTTCGGCATGTTGTCAAGGAACGCGGTGGGAAAAAAGATCGGGTCGTTCGCGGTCCAGCGGTTCTCGACCGTTTCGCGCAGGATCAGGGCCTCGGCCATGTTCACCGCATGACTGCCCTCCGCGACGGGGCTCGGCGGGGTGAAATCCAGGTCGGCATCGATGCGGTGCATAAGATTGCCGATGACGCCGAAATAGAGCACCAGCCCGGCGGCCAGATACAGAAGGCTGCGTTTCATCACCACCCGTGGTGTGGTGCCGAAAACCAGTCCGGGCACGCTTGTCCTGGGCCGCTTGGCGGGCACTTGCGGCCGGATGATCAGGTCATTCGCCATCGTTGTCTCCTTTCCTGACCCAACAACGCTCCGGGCGGCGGTTTCATCCCGGCCCGCACGGAAAATTCGCCACCGCCGAACTTTTTCGGATGAAAGCCGCCGCTCGCGCGTATTCAGTGCGATCGTCAGGGACTGGATGTTTCCATGAGCCGCATATGAGCCTGAAATCCGAACTGCACACCCATATTGCGAGCCTGCGCCGCTACGCGCTGGTGCTGGCGCGCGACCCGGTTGCCGCTGATGACCTGGTTCAGGAAACCCTGACCAAAGCCATTGCAAAGGCCGACACGTTCCGGCCTGGAACCGAGCTGCGCCCCTGGCTGTTTCGCATCCTGCACAACACCCATGTCAGCGAGTTGCGCCGCGCGAAAACACGCGCCGATGCGGCGCCGGACCTGCCGGACCCGGTCGCCCGCGAATGTCAGCACACCGAGCTCGAACTCAAGCAGGTGCTGGGCGCGCTCGACCAGTTGCCCGAGGCGCAGCGCAAACCGATCATCCTGATCGCCCTGCGCGAGATGAGCTATGCCGAGGCCGCCCGCAGTCTGGATGT
>SKKS01000309.1 GCA_007123625.1 Paracoccaceae bacterium | reverse complement strand
GCAGGTTCTGCTGGAAGTCGGCGGCGCCGAGATCTCCAGCCCCGCGCGGCTGACCCGGGTGGGGGCGGCGCTGGGCGACGGACAGTCGGGGCGCCTGATCTACGCCACGATCGAAGCGCCGCGCGGCTTTCGCCCTGGCGATTTCATCACCGTGCGGACCGAAGAACCGGTGCTGGAAAACGTAGCCTTGCTGCCCGCCACGGCGGTTGATGCGCTGGGCAATGTGCTGGCGGTGAATGCGGACAACCGCCTTGAATCGCACCTGGTCGAAATTCTGCGCCGCCAGGGTGACAGCGTGATCGTGCGCGCCGGGGCCGATCTGGCAGGGCGCGCGGTGGTACGTGAAACGGGCCCGATGCTGGGGGCAGGGATTCTGGTGAACCCGCAGCACGCCGACGCCGCCGATAGCGCTGCGGTCGACACCCCGCAGATGGTCCGGCTGGACCCCGCGCGCCGGGCAGCGCTGATCGCGCGGGTCGAAGGCAACGCCGCGATGCCCGCGCAGACGCGCGCGCGGCTGATCGCGCAACTTGAACAGGACGAGGTGCCCGCGCAGATGCTTGAACGCATCGAATCCGGGCCGCGCGGGGGCTGAGCGGGATGGCACGCATCGCAGAGTCCACGCGCCAGCGGCTTCAGGTCAGCGCGCTGGGGTTATTTCGCTATTTCACGCGGCACCGCACGGCGGCGAACCTGTTGCTGGTGCTGATGCTGACCGCCGGGCTTGCGGCCATACCCAACATGCGCGCACAGTTCTTCCCTGATGTTGTGGTGGACAGCGTTACCGTTTCGGTGGGCTGGTCGGGCGCAGGGGCCGAGGATGTGGACGCCGCCATTGTCCAGATCATGGCACCCGCCCTGCAGACGGTCGAAGGCGTGACCCGCGTGGAAACCCGCGCCCGCGAGGGCAGTGCCACATTCCGCATGGACTTCGAAACCGGCTGGGACATGGCGCGCGCGGCCTCGGACGTGCAGGATGCGGTGGATACGGTTACCAACCTGCCCGATGAGGTGACCGAGCCGCGTCTGCGGCGCTCCAACTGGGCCGACAGGGTGACGAATGTGGTCATCACCGGCCCCGTGGCTGTCGAACAGCTTGCCCGGTTTGCAGACGAATTCACCGCGCGCCTGTTTGCCGAAGGGATTACCCGCACCACGATTCAGGGGATCGCCTCGCCCGAGGTGATGATCGAGGTGCCGTCGCGCAACCTGGTGCAGCACGACATCTCGATGGCCGACATCGCGCAGGCCATCGGCGCGGCCGTTTCCACTGACCCGACTGGCGAGATCGCTTCGGGCGCGGCGCGGGTGCGCGCGGGCGCCGAGCGCCGCAGCGCCGAGGATATCGCCGCTCTTCCGCTGCGCGCGCTGCCCGACGGCACGCAATTGACCGTGGGCGATATCGCCACCGTGACCGAAGGCGCGGTGGACCGGAACCGGGCGTATTTCGTCGGGGACAATCCGGCCATTGCGGTGCGCGTGGATCGGTCCGAGCGCGGCGATGCCATCGACATCCAGAACCGGGTGCAGAGGGTCGCCGATGCAACGATGCTGAACCTTCCGCAGGGCACCAGCATCGATCTGGTCAGCACGCGCGCCGAGCTGATTTCCGGGCGGCTGGCGCTTCTGGTCAAGAATGGGCTGATGGGGCTGGGGCTGGTGGTGATCCTGCTGTTCCTGTTCCTGAACGCGCGCACGGCGTTCTGGGTGTCGGTCGGGATTCCCGTGGCCATGCTGGCGGCGGTCGGGGTCATGTGGGCAATCGGGCTGAGCTTCAACATGATTTCGCTGTTCGCGCTGATCATCACGCTGGGGATCGTGGTGGATGATGCGATCGTGGTGGCCGAACACGCCGACTGGCGCGCTCGCGAATTGGGCGAAAGCCCCGCCGAGGCCGCCGAGAACGCCGCCACCCGCATGGCGCAGCCGGTGTTCGCGGCCTCGGTCACCACGATCATCGCCTTTGGCGCGCTGATCCTGATCGGGGGGCGGTTCGGCACGCTGATCGCCGACATTCCGTTCACGGTGATTGCGGTGCTGATCGCGTCATTGATCGAATGCTTCCTGATCCTGCCCAACCACATGCACCACGCCCTTTTGGGTGCGGCGAAGGAGCGGTGGTACGACTGGCCATCGCGGCAGGTGAACAAGGGCTTCCGCTGGGTGCGCGAACGGCTGTTCCGGCCGTTCATGGGACTGGTGATCGTTGCGCGCTATCCGGTGATGGCGGCGCTGGTGGCGCTGCTGGCCGTTCAGGGCGGGAACCTGATCCGGGGCGATCTGCCCTTCCGGTTCTTCGCGGCGCCGGAAACCGGGTCGATCACCGGCAATTTCGCCATGTCAAACGTCGCCACGCGCACGGAATCGCTGGAAATGGTGCGCGAGCTGCAGCGCGCGACCGAAGTGATCGGCGCCCGGTTCCACGAAGAAACCGGCATCAACCCGATCCTGTATGTCCTGGCCGAGATCGGTGGCAATTCGGGGCGCGCGCTCGCCTCGGCCGAAGACAAGGAGCCGTTCCAGCTGGGTTCAATCTCGATCGAGCTGGTGGACGCGGATTCGCGGCCGTTTTCGTCGTTCGAGTTCACGTCGCTGTTGCAAGACGAGGTGCGCCGCCACCCGCGGCTTGAGGAATTCAGCTTCCGCAGCTGGGGGCAGGGGCCGGGGGGCGACAACCTGTCGGTGGACCTGTCGGGCGCGTCGTCGGCGCGGCTGAAGGAAG
>SKKS01000449.1 GCA_007123625.1 Paracoccaceae bacterium | reverse complement strand
TTCGCATACCAGTTGGCGCGCTCCCACCCGGCGGTTTCACCCATCACGGCGCCACGCTCGACCAGCAGATGGTGCAGCGGTGTGCGCCGGATGCCGCGGGCGGTTGCCTTTTGCCGAAAGGGGAAGTGATCGGCATATAGCAGGCCCAGCGCCTCGGTCGCACGCTCTTTCAGGTAACGGCGGTTGTTCTGAAAGGGCTGCATCCGCGAAATGTCCACATCGCCCAGATCGAAGGGGCGCGCGCCATCCTCCATCCACTGCGCAAGCGCCATCCCTGCCCCGCCCGCCGACTGAATTCCGATGGAGTTGAAGCCAGCGGCCACCCACACATTCGCGGTCCCCGGTGCGAGCCCGAGGTGATAGGCGTTATCGGGCGTGAAGCTTTCCGGCCCGTTGAAAAAGGTGTGAATCCCCGCTTCAGCCAGCATCGGCAGGCGGTGGGTGGCCTTTTCCAGGATCGGTTCGAAATGGTCGAAATCGGGGGGGAGCTCGTCGAATTCGAAATCCGCCGGGATGCCGTTCAGCGCCCAGGGCTTGGCCACCGGCTCGAACGCGCCCAGCATCATCTTGCCTGCGTCTTCCTTGTAGTAGGCGCATTCATCGGGCACGCGCAGCACGGGAAGTTGCGTCAGCCCGGCAATCGGCTCGGTGACGATGTAGAAATGCTCGCACGCCTGCAGCGGCACCGAAACCCCGGCCATCAGGCCCACCTCGCGCCCCCACATGCCCGCGCAGTTCACCACATGATCGCAAGCGATGTGGCCTGCGTCGCCCCCCGCTTCCCAGTCCACGCCGGTGACACGATCGCCAACGCGGCGAATACCGGTGACGCGCGTGTTCTCGAACACCTGCGCACCACGCAGGCGCGCGCCCTTGACCATCGCCAGCGCGATGTTGGCCGGGTCCCCTTGCCCGTCGGTGGGCAGCCACACGCCGCCCACCACGCCGTCCAGTTTCAGATGCGGGTAGCGTTCGGCAATCTCGGACGGGCCGACCTCCTCGACCGGGACGCCGAACGCGCGGGCCATGGAGGCCAGGCGCAGCAATTCTTCCTGCCGCTCGGTGGTCAGGGCAACGCTGATCGACCCCACCTGTCGGAAGCCGGTGGAAATGCCGGTCTCGGCTTCAAGGCTGCGATACAGGTCTGCGGTATAGCGCGCGAGCTTGGTCATGTTGGACGATGCCCGCAACTGCCCGATCAGCCCCGCCGCGTGCCATGTGGTCCCCGAAGTCAGGCGCTTGCGTTCCAGCAGGACCACATCGGACCAGCCAAGTTTCGTCAGGTGATAGGCGACGGATGCGCCGATGACACCGCCGCCGATGATCACGGCGCGGGCGTGGGTGGGACGTGTCATGATGGTCCTTTCAGACGATGGTATGCCCAGCGGCGCGCAGGCGGCGGGCGATTTCGGCAATATGCGCAGGCCCGGTTTCACAGCACCCGCCGACCAGCGTGGCACCCGCCGCGACCCAGCCCATGGCATGATCGGCATAACGGTCGGGCGACATGTCGCGCCGCGCGCTGAGCGTGTCGACCGTGGGCTTGTCGCGCAGGAAATCCTCGGTGATCCGCTCGAACGCATTGGCAAGCGCGCCAAAGGGGCGGCCAAGTGCGGCCAGATGCGGCATCGCGGTGTCCATTGCCTCGGGGGCCGAGCAATTGGCCAGCACCACCGCGACCGGGCCCAGGATCGGCGCCAGCGCAGCAATTGGTTCGCCCGATCGCAGCACGGTGCCGTCGGTGTCGCTGATCGTCACCGACAGCCACAGCGGAATCCCGTGTCGTGCGGCCACCGGAGCGGCGGCATCGACAAAGGCACGGGCATGCGCGACCGAGGCCACGGTTTCCGCCAGCAGGATATCGCAGCGCGGCGCCAGCAGTTCGGTGACTTCGGCATAGGTCGCCACGGCCTGATCATGCGGTGGCATCTTGTCGGGGCGGTAGCTTTGCACCAGCGGCCCGGTGCTGCCCGCAATCCGGCCCCCGCCGTGGGCGTCGCGCGCGGCATGGGCGGCATCGAGCGCCTGCGTGAACAAGTCCTTGAACCGGTCCTCAAACGCCGTTCCCGCCAGGCGGTCACGATGCAGCGCATAGGTGTTGGCGGTGGCCACCGTCGCCCCGGCGGCAAAGTAATCGGCGTGGATCGCCTGCACCAGCTCGGGGTGGTCCAGCATCACCTGCGTGGCCCAGAGCGGCGTCGGCTTGTCGCCGGCGCGGGCCACCAGTTCCTGCCCCATGCCGCCATCCAGAAGGGTAATCGCACTCATGCGCGCAGCCTTTCGTTTTCAGGGTCCCAAAGTGGCGCATCCCCGTGGACCGTTGCGGGGAAGCGCTTGCCGAAGATTTCCACCTCCAGCCGCTGCCCTGCCAGCACCAGATCGCTGCGCACCATGGCCTGCGCGACATGCGCGCCGGTACGATACCCCCATGCGGCAGAAGTCACTTCGCCCACGATCGCACCGTCGTGCCAGAGGTTCGCCATATAGGGCGCGTCCGCGTCGGCGCCGTCGATGGTCAGAATGGCAAAGCGCTTCGCCGGTCCCGTCTGCTGTTCGGCCTGAAGCGCAGCGCGGCCCGGGAAATCGGGTTTCGACCAGTCGATGAAGCGCGCAAGCCCTGCGCCGATCAGCGTGTAATCGGTCGAAAGGTCCTGCTTCCACGCGCGATAGCCCTTCTCGATGCGCAGGCTGTCCAGCGCCCACATGCCAAAGGGCTGCGCGCC
>SKKS01000243.1 GCA_007123625.1 Paracoccaceae bacterium | reverse complement strand
TCGGGCGCCGCGTCAATCGCGTCATACGCCTTAAACTCGCCGAAGTACTTCGTGATCGCCGCCGTCAGCGTCGTCTTCCCGTGGTCAACGTGGCCAATGGTGCCAACGTTCACATGCGGTTTCGTCCGTTCAAACTTTGCCTTTGCCATGCCTTCGGCACCCCGTTTTTGGGGGGTCGGACGCCGACCCCGATCCGTGTACGCGCGCCGCTCTATCCATTGAGCGGGGAAAAATCAAGCGCGTGTTGTTCGAAACCCGGACGGAAGCGCCGCTTCCGCCGGGGTCGGGGTGTCAGCCGGCGATCAGCGCCGTGATGCGGGCCTCAAGCTCGGTCGCGCGGGCATCGGCGTCCCGGCGCGCCGCCTGGGTCGCGGCGATCTCGGCGTCAAGCGCATCGACCCGGGCGCGGCGGTCGCGGTCGGCGGCGCTGTCACTGCCCAGCGCCACGATCAGGTCGACCAGCCGCGCCTGTTCGGTTGCCAGCTCCTCGGCCTCGGCGCGCAGGGTGCGGCTTAGGCGTCGGGCTTCGGCCAGATCCTGGCGCAACCCGGCAAGGTCGGCCAGAAGCGCGCGGGTGTCGGCGTCCGGGGCGTCGCGCATCCACAGATCAAGCAGGCTGTCATCGGCCTGGGTGATGGCGATGCGGCGGCTGCGCGGCTGGCGTTCGGTGACTTCGAAGCGGATGATTTCGTCTGCGGGCAGCGTGATTTCGAATCGCTGGGTGTCCAGGCGCGCCTCGCCTCCTTCGGTTTCGATCTGCCAGCCGCTGCGGCGCGGGTGCTCGATGTGCAGGCTGCGCGGCGTGTCGCCGTCGCCTTCGATCCGATAAGTGGTGCGCCGCACCAGATCCTCGGTGATGGTCACCACCCCGTCGGCAATGCGCAGGCTGCGCAGGGTTTCGGTCTGGGCGGTATCCTCGCGCACGCGCACGCCGGTGTCGCGGGCGAAGTCCAGCACTGCTTGTCCGCCGGGGGCAAGTTCCGGCACCTGCGCATCGCCCGCATGGCCACGCCCGGCTTCGTAATAGGTCATGATCCCGGCGGGCAGGCGCAGGGGCAGAGGGTTTTCAAGCTCCAGCGCGATCATCGGATGCTCCATTCCATGCCCGCCGCGAAACACCAGCGCGCGCGCATCGGCGACGGTCTCGCGCAGGAAGGGCAGGCTGATCATCTCGCCCGCGCCAAGGGTGACGGGCGTGGCCAGCGTAAACCGCGAAAAGCTCTGGCCATCATCGGTGGTGACCTGCGCAACAGCCTGATCGGCCATTTCCGGGGCGGCGGCTGCGCGGGCCATCGACTCGGCGGCGAACGCGGGCTCGAACATGGGCGGGGCGAAGTCCATCGCATGGCGCCGCGCATAAAGGTCGCCCTGCAGCACCTGCACCGCGCCGGTGGCGAGCGTCAGTTCCACCGCGTCCCAGTCGTGCCCGGTGGTGTTTTCCAACACTGCCCAGCCGGTCAGCGCCAGCCCGTCGGGCGTGTCCACAGCCCGCCACGCGGTTTTCCAGACTGGCGCCGGTTGCATCCATTGCAGCGCCAGGTCGCGGGCCGCCGGATCGTCGCTGCCCAGCATCAGCGCGATTTGCTGCGGGTCGCGCCCCAGCCGCAGCGCGGCTAGCGCGGCGTCGATCATGGCGGCGTCGGCGGGGTCATCGAAGCGCACGGCCACGGTGTCGTCCAGGTCGATGCCGCGCAGGGCACCCCCGGCGTCGCGAAGGTTCAGAACCGCACAGGCTCCGTGTTCGCAGGGTCGGTCGGTCACACCCAGAACGGTGCCGCGCGTTTCCACGCCGCGCCGGTCGACGGTGACTGCCGCCCCGGCCATCGCGTCCAGAAGCGGGGCCATGCCCTGAAGGTCGTCGGGCGCCACGGGCAGCGCATCGAAGGCATCGTCGAACGCACCGGGTCCAGGGAGCCGCAGGTGGATCACACTGCCCGCCGGGTCGCCCACCACCAACGATTTCAGGAAAGCGTCCAGATCGCCCCGCCGCAGCGTGACCGGCGCGCGGCCGTCGTCCATGGGCAGGGCGCCTTCTATCAGCACGGTGCCGGCGGTGGACAGCGTCACCGCGCGGACCTGCGGCTCTGCCTGCGCTTGCAGGGCTAGGGGAGCAAGCACCACGGACAGCGCGATCAAGGTGAAGGGACGAAACACAAGGGAAAACGCGGGCATCGAAGCCTCCGGCACGAGGGGGAGAAAGAGTTTCACAGTAGCGCCGCCCCGCCGAGGGCGGCAAGGGTGCCGCAGGTGTATCGCGTAATCGTGCGCGCTCTGGACGGGTGCCGCGCGCGCGGCTATGACAGCGCAATGGCCAGCGATGATGACATTTCCCCGCCAGAGGGCACCGACGCGGACGCGCCCCAGAACGGAGCGGTTTCCGAACCGCTGCGGCGCGCGCTGGGCGAGCGGTATCTGCAATACGCGCTGTCCACGATCATGCACCGCGCGCTGCCTGATGCCCGCGACGGGCTGAAACCCGTGCACCGGCGCATCCTGTTCGCAATGCGCGAATTGCGGCTGTCGCCCACCGGGGGGTTTCGCAAATCGGCCAAGATCACCGGCGATGTCATGGGCAACTATCACCCGCATGGTGATGCGGCGATCTATGACGCCATGGTCCGGCTGGCACAGGGATTCGCCATGCGCTACCCGCTGGTCCACGGGCAGGGGAATTTCGGCAACATCGACGGCGACAATGCTGCCGCGGCCCGCTACACCGAAGCGCGCATGGC
>SKKS01000461.1 GCA_007123625.1 Paracoccaceae bacterium | reverse complement strand
GCCCTTTGGCAGCGCGATCCGCGCGGCGGGGTGGGGGGCCGCGCGATTCAATTCGGCCATGGCCATGGTCAGCAGGCCGCGTTTGTCGGTGGGGGGCAGGAAACTGGCGCGCGCGGCGCGGGCGGGCGGGGCAGGGTGCCAAAGCGCGGTTTCCAGCGCATCGGGGTCGTCGGTCTGGATCAATGCGCAGGCGTCGGCGGGGTGGCCGGTCTCAAGGCAGATCACGCCCAACAGCGCCAGTGTCGCCTCCAGTCCGTCCAGCGGCTCGGTCGGGCGCGCGCGCGTCAGCACCCGCACCGCGCCCGCGCCATAGGCCAGTGTCGCGGCCATCACCTCGGGGCCGATCTGGGTGGGCTCGTTGACCGCCAGCGGGATCACATGCGCCGGAAGCCCGCGTCCGAAGCGCGCCAGCGCATCGACCAGCGGCGCGCCGTGGCCTTCGTCATGAAACAGGATCACCGGCGCGGCCTTGCCCCCGGCCTTGAACCACGCGGCCAGTCCCACGCGCAGTTGTTCGCCCACGGTATCGGCGGTGGGCAGCGCATATGCCGCCGCGCCGGTGGGGCAGGCGCTTGCGCATTGCCCACACCCCGCGCAGATCGCGGGATCGATCGCCACCGTGTCGCCCGCTGACGTGATCGCCCCCGTGGGGCACAGGTCCAGGCACTTTGTACAGCCGGTGATGGTGTTGCGCGAATGGGCGCAGATGTCGGGCGTGAAATCGATGTATTTCGGCTTGTCGAAGGTGCCGACCATCCCCGCCGCCTGCGCCACCATCCGCGCTACGGCCGCCGGGTCGCGCGGGTCGGCGCGCAGATATCCGGGGCGGGTTTCGTGGAACATCGCGCGCGCGCCGGTCAGATCCAGCACCAGATCGCAGCGCGACACCGCGCCGTCGCGCGCCGCTTCGAATTCCAGCTTCGCCCGCGACGATGGGGCGGGCGCGGCGTAGTGATCGACCGTCAGCTCGAACGCGCCCAGATGCCCCACCGCGCGCCCGACGCGCCCTTGCAGCACCGGAAACCCGGTCTGGCGGGGCGGCGCGACATCGGCGCCGGGGGTCAGCAGCACGGTGATGTCCAGTGCCTCGGCCAGGTCGCGCGCGGCATCCACCGCGACCTGATCGCGCCCAAGCACCAGCGCTACGCCGTTGCTTTCCAGGCTGACCACCTCGAACGGGGCGGGGTTCACGGCGCTCATTGCCAGAAGGGCTGCCATCTTGGGCGCGGCGCGGCGGGCGTCATCGGACCAGCCTGCGGTTTCGCGGATGTTGACGAAGCGCAGATCGCCGTCGAAACCTTCGATCCCGGCGATTTCGGAAAACAGCGGCGCCTCTTGGGTGCAGGCGACCGTGACATGCGCGAAATCGCCCAGGGCGGCGCGGAAATGGTCCAGCTGCGCACGGCACAGCTGGCTGGCCTGACGCCCTTCGATACCCAGCGCGCGCCCGTCAAGCGGCATGGTGTCTTCGCAGGTGCAGATCAGGGTGGTGCGGTCGTGCTGCGCCATCGGGCTTTTCTCGCTGCTGGATGTGCATTATCTCCCCCTCATATAGACCCGGTGTTTCGGATTGGACAGCACCCGGGAGGGGGAGACATGCAGATCGACACGGAAACCGCGCCGCGCATCCACCTGCCGCCGCCTTTCACCCTGCACCGCAGCCTCGAGTCCGACGTGCTGGCCCATGCCGTGCGCCTTGCCCCGAACGAGGGCGCGGGCACGCTGGTGCTGCGCCAGACTCCGGGGCGACTGGATTTCGCGGTCGTGCTGGAACCCGAAACCGCGCTGGAACAGGCGCAGTTGGCATTTCTGCTGGGGATGACGGCGCTGGCCGATACGCTGGCCGCCCATTGCCCGCCCGAACGCGGTGTGCGGATCGTCTGGCCCGATGAAATCCGCTATGACAAGGCGCGGCTTGGGGGCGGGCGCTTTGCTGTGGCGCCGGGCACGGGTGCGCAGGATGTCCCCGACTGGATGGTGTTCGCTGCCGAACTGATCGCCGACCGCGACGGGTTGGCCGAATCGGGGCAGTTCCCGGAGTCGACCTCGTTGGCCGAGGAAGCGTTCGACCCGCCCGAGGATATCGTCAGCACCTTCGCCAGTTACATGATGCTGTATTTCGACCGCTGGGCCCATGACGGGTTCGACGCCGTGACCAACCGCTACCTTATGCGCATCGACCCGCCGCTGTTGCGCGGGGTGCGCCGGATCGAAGGCGACCGGCTGGTCGAAATCACACCCGCAGCGGGCGGAAAGCGGTCAGAGCCTATGATCGCGGCGCTGGGCGCCACCGGATGGCGCGACGACACCGGGCCGGTGCTGTGACCCTGCTGCCGCGCACCATCCGGCTGGACGGGTCCGACGCGGTGGTGTTCGCGCACGCCGCCGAACCGGGCGAATGGGCGGTGCCGGGGACGTTCCTTTTCTGGGCGCGCGATCCCGCAAGCCTGGGGCGCAAGGAAGCGATCGCCTTTCGCTCGGGGTTTCTGGGACTGGAAAGCTTCGGCTATTCCACGCTGGTCGCGGTGCAGCCCGCCACGCCCGCCGAACGCGCGGGGGCGGTGGAGCGGCTGGCGGCGGGGCTGGTGACGCATCTGGGTGCGCCCTCTCTCGACGCCGCGCGCCCGGCAGCCGAGGAAGAGATCGCGCTGGCCGAAAGCCTGTGCGCAGGGCACGCGGAAAACACACTGGTGGCGCTGCACCGCCGGTTCGAGGACGGCGCAATCCGCGAGCAGT
>SKKS01000052.1 GCA_007123625.1 Paracoccaceae bacterium | reverse complement strand
GTCGACTTTGCCGCAATCGCTCAGTCGAAGCGGCGAAAGGTCACCACCGGGCCGTGCGAAAGGTCCTGGTCATAGGCAAAGCCCGCCTTGCTGAGTTTCGAAAAGATCGTGTGGATCCCTTTCAGGCCGATAACGTTCTTGTGCAACTCGATGACCAATGTGCGGAAGTGCTGCAGGTCGGCCTTTGCGAAAAGGTCCAACTCGCCGCCTTCGATGTCACAGATAAGCGTGTCGTACCTGTGTTCGCGCGCGGCGTCATTGAAGCTTCGGGCAGGGACCTGCACCATCGTGCGGCCCTTGCCGGATTTCCGGGTGCTGCTGGCGGTGAAATGCGCCGAAACCGCGAAACGCGCGGTCCCTTTCGCAAGAATGGCTTCGTTGTTGGTATAGATGCAGTTCTGGACGTCGACGCCCGTGATGCTGTTCAGGCGGTGGGTTTCGTGGATGACCGGGATCAGCCGGGCATTCGCCTCCACCAGATGATAAAGTTCGGGCTTTGCGGTCCTGACAGCAAGGGTCGAGATGAAGCCGATCCCGCCGCCAAGTTCGAGGATCCGCTCGCCTCCTGCCAGAAGCCTGCCGACAAGCTTGCCTTCCCAGCGTTCGTAGTTACCCATTTCGATCGTCTGTCGCAGACGGTCTGTCAGGTAGTCGCCGGTCGGGATGATCACGCCAAACTGCTTGTGGGTTATCGTGGAGGGGACGCGGGTTTCGAACATCCGTTTGAGACGAATGCCGACAGTGGCGGCGCGGTGGCGAATGGTCCCGCCCGTATTGGTCAGCCGTGGGGTGTCGGGCATAATGGAGTGTCCAGATCAGGTGAAGACCGCTGTGTACGGTTCCTTGAGTTGCAGGTCCCGGCAAAACCTGAACGGTCCGACAGGCCCGGCCCTTATCTACCGAGAAATGCCTTGGTTCAAGCCACAGGACGCCATGCGCGCACAAGGTGTGTCCGCGACACGCCTGCCTGTGTCACGCGCCCCGGACGCGTGACACGACACTGGACTGGTCAGGGGGGGCTGCGCGAGCGCCGGTTTCAGTTCCGGCGCCCGCTGGCGATATCCAGAATCCGCCGCGCGATGACCTGCGCCTGGATCTCGGCGGCCCCTTCGAAAATGCTCAGGATCCGCGCGTCGCACAGGATGCGGCTGATCTGGTACTCCAGCGCGAAGCCGTTGCCGCCGTGGATCTGCAACCCGTTGTCGGCCGCCGCCCACGCCACGCGCGCGCCGAGCAGCTTGGCCATGCCGGCTTCCAGATCGCAGCGGCGGCCTTCGTCCTTTTCGCGGGCGCTGAAGTAGGTCAATTGCCGCGCGATCATGATCTCGACTGCCATCATCGCCAGTTTGCCAGCCACGCGCGGAAAGGCGATCAGCGGCTTGCCGAACTGCTTGCGGTCCTCGGCATACTGCATCGCCACCTCAAGCGCGTTTTGCGCTACGCCGATGGCGCGCGCCGCCGTCTGTATTCGCGCCGATTCGAAGGTCTGCATCAATTGCTTGAAGCCCTGTCCGGTCGCGCCGCCCAGAAGGTTGGCATCGGGCACGGCGAAGCCGTCGAAGCCAAGCTCGTATTCCTTCATGCCGCGATAGCCCAGCACCTCGATCTCGCCGCCGGTGATGCCGTCATCGGGGAAGGGGGTCGCGCAATCGCCGGGAGTCTTTGTGGCCAGAAACATCGACAGGCCCCGGTAATCCGTGGTTTCCGGATCGGTGCGGGCCAGCACGGTCATCACATTGGCGCGGGCCGCGTGGGTGATCCAGGTCTTGTTCCCGGTGATCGCCCATTCGTCGCCGTGACGCACGGCGCGGGTGCGCAGCGCGCCCAGGTCGGACCCGGTGTTGGGTTCGGTGAACACGGCCGTCGGCAGCACCTCGCCGCTGGCGATGCGTGGCAGCCATTCGGCTTTCTGCGCCTCGGTCCCGCCGCACAGGATCAGTTCGGCCGCGATTTCCGACCGGGTGCCCAGGCTGCCGACCCCGATGTAGCCGCGCGAAAGTTCTTCGGACACCACCGCCATCGCGGCCTTGGACATGCCCAGCCCGCCGAATTCCTCGGGGATGGTCAGGCCGAAAACGCCCATTTCCGATAGTTCCGTGACGATCTCCATGGGGATCAGTTCATCGCGCAGGTGCCAGCCGTGGGCATCAGGGGCCACACGTTCGTCGGCGTAGCGGCGGAACTGGTCGCGGATCATTTCCAGATCGTCATCCAGCCCGGTGGCGCCAAAGGTCGCGCGCCCGCCATTGTCGCGCAGGCATTCGACAAGCCGTGTGCGTGCGGCGGCGGTGTTTCCGCGCGTGCGCAGCGTAGTGATCGCGGGATCGTCCAGCGCCGGCGTGATGCCGATGTCGGAGAGTCGTGCCATTTCGCCTTGGCTCATGGGAATGCCGCCAGCGATCTGCCCAAGGTATTCGCCGAACGCGATCTGGTGAAGCACCGCCTCCAGCTCGCCGAACCGGTCTTCGGTGTCCAGCCGCTCGGCCCAGCCCTGCATCTGGCGCAGCGCCACGACATAGGTGGCAAGCCACGCCAGCGCATGGGCGGCGTGCTGGTCGGCCTCGAGCGCTGCGGCATCGACCCGGCCTGCGGGCGCGACCTGCTGGCGCAGGGTTTCGGTCGCGGCCGCAAGGGTGTTCTCCAATGGGCCGAGGGCGGCGCGCGTGAGCGACAGAAGGCCGGGCAGAACGGTTTCGGGCATTGGTTGGCCGTCATGGGGCATGGGGGGACTCCGCATATTG
>SKKS01000105.1 GCA_007123625.1 Paracoccaceae bacterium | reverse complement strand
GTCCCAGACCGAAAACACGGTGTTGGTGTTGCCACAATCGATGGTCAGGAGCATGGGCGGGCCTCGTCTTCGAAAAACACCTCGGCCGCCGGAACGGCAATGCGCCCGCGTGCGGTGGTCAGAAGCAGCGCGCCGCGATCGTCGATGCCGTCGAACGTGCCGTCGTGGGTCTCGGTCACGGTGCGCGCTACGATCCGCTGGCCCAGTCGCGCGGCATCGCGCAGGAACGCTTCGCGCAGGGGCGCGAAGCCATAGGTACGCAATCGATCTTCCCACCGCGCGAAGGCAGGCGCAAGATGGTCAAGCATGTCCTCGGGGGTCAGCGCCACACCGGTGGCCGACAACAGGTCCACAGGGGGAACCGCCCCCGGGTCGGCAGCGGGTGCGTGGCGCAGGTTGACGCCGATGCCGACGATCAGATGCAAAGCCCCCGGTGTCGCCACGGTTTCAAGCAGTATTCCCGCCAGCTTGCCGCCGTTCAGCAACACATCGTTGGGCCATTTCAGCGCCAGCCCCTCGGCCCGGCCCGTTGCCGCCACCAGCGCGTCACGCAGTGCCAGCGCGGCCACGAAAGACCGCAGCGCCAACCGCTCGGGTGGCTCGGAGGGGCGCATCAACAGGGTCGCGGCGAAATTCCCCGCAGGGTCGGACCACGCCCGACCGCGCCGCCCCCTGCCCGCAGTCTGGCGCCGGGCAAGTATCCACACCGTCCCGGTCGCCGCAGGTGCCAGCCGTGTGGCCTCGGCATTGGTGCTGTCCACCGTGTCGAGGATGCGTTTGTCCACACCCTCGGGCCACGGATCACCGGACAAGGCTGTCCGCCGCCAGCGCCGCCAGGCCTTCGACCCCGAACAGGTTCACAACCCCCAGCACCATGATCGCCGCCGACGCAATCAGTAGCCCCGCCTGAACCGGCGGCATTGCCCGGTCCAGCGGGTCGGTTTCTGCCCCGAAATACATGTAGTAGACGATACGCAGGTAATAGAAAGCGCCGATCACGCTGGCGATCACGCCCGCCACCGCCAGCCACACCATTTCCGCCTGCACCGCCGCCCACAGCACATAGAACTTGCCGAAGAAGCCCACCAGCGGCGGCACGCCTGCAAGGCTGAACAACAGAACCAGCAACGCCAGCGCGCGCAATGGCTCGGCCTTGGAATACTGGTTCAGGCTTTCGATGTCGGTCACGGGTCGTCCGTCACGGCTCATGCTCAGGATAAAGGCGAACATGCCGATGTTCATGGTTACATAGATCGCCATGTAGATCAGCATGGCCTGTACGCCCTGTGCGGTGCCCGCAGCCAGACCCACCAGCGCGAACCCCATGTGGGTGATCGACGAATAGGCCATCAGCCGCTTGATGTTGCGCTGCCCGATCGCGGCGATCGCGCCCACGAACATGGACAGCACCGCCAGCAGCGCAATGATCTGCGACCAGTCCCCGGGCGCGGCGCCGAAGCCTTCGTGCACCACCCGCGCCAGCAGCGCGATGGCCGCGACCTTGGGCGCCGTGGCGAAGAACGCCGTCACCGGGGTCGGCGCACCCTCATAGACATCTGGCGTCCACATGTGGAAAGGCGCAGCCGAGACCTTGAACGCCAGCCCGGCAAGGATGAAGGCCAGCCCCATCAACAGGCCAAGCGACATGCCGTCTTCGTCGATGGTGCTGACGATACCCGCGAACTGCGTGGTGCCGGAATAGCCATAGGCAAGCGATGCACCATAAAGCAGCAGGCCCGAGGCCAGCGCGCCAAGGATGAAGTACTTCAGCCCGGCCTCGGTCGATTTCTGGCTGTCGCGGCGCATCGCAGCGATGACATAAAGCGACAGAGACTGCAGCTCCAGCCCCATATACAGCGTGATCAGGTCCCCGGCGGAAACCATGACCATCATGCCCACAACCGCAAGCGTGATCAGCACCGGGTATTCGAACCGCATCAGGTTGCGGCTGGTCAGATAGCTCTGCCCCATGACCATCACCACCGCCGCCGAGATCAGGATGATCAGTTTGGAAAATTGCGCAAAGGCGTCGGCGATGAACATGCCGCCGAATGCGGTGCGGGTTTCGTAGCTGCCGACCCCGACAAGCAGCGCCATCAGCACGAACAGCGCCGCCGTGGCCCACAGGATCGGCACCGCCAACTTGTCCTTGCCGCCATAGGCCCCGGCCATCAGGGCGGCCATGGCGAAGACCGCCAGAACCACCTCGGGCAGGGCAACGCTCAGATCAGACGCGATCATTGGGTGTCCCCCTCTCAGTTCTGGGCCAGACGCACAGCGGCGTCGGATGTCGCTTCAAAAGCTGCCAACGCGGCATCATGGCCGGCCACCAGCGCACCAACCGACGGGCCGATGATATCGGTCACCACTGCGGGATAGATACCCAGCAGCAGGGTCATCACCACCAGCGGAGCCATCATCGCCTTTTCGCGACGGTCCATGTCGGTCATGGTTTTCAGGCTGGCCTTGATCATCTCGCCCATGACCACGCGGCGGTAAAGCCACAGCGCATAGCCCGCCGATAGGATCACCCCAGAGGCCGCGAACAGCGCCACCCAGGTGTTGACCTGGAAAACCGCAAGGAAGGTCAGGAATTCACCCACGAACCCGGATGTTCCAGGCAGCCCCACATTCGCCATCGTGAACAGCAGGAACACAGCCGCATAGACCGGCATCCGGTTTATGAGCCCACCATAGGCCGCGATCTCGCGCGTGTGCATCCGGTCATAGATCACCCCCACC
>SKKS01000350.1 GCA_007123625.1 Paracoccaceae bacterium | reverse complement strand
CGGTAGCTTTCGATCACCGTATTCGCCAGCAGCTTCTCGCACATGGCGCGCAGCTGCACCTCGGCGGTGGCGCGGTCGGTTTCGGCCAGCTCAAGCTCTATCAGCTTTCCTTGACGCACGCCCTGCACACCTTCGAAACCCAGTGCTCCCAGCGCGTGGCGCACCGCTTCGCCCTGAGGGTCCAGAACGCCGGATTTCAACATCACCTCGACACGGGCTTTCATCGCGGGCCTTTCAGTTCATCAGCTTGGGTTTGGTCATCGGCGTGGCCGTGTTCGGCATCACGCCAAGACGACGCGCGACCTCGGTATAGGCGTCCGCCAGATTGCCCAGATCGCGGCGGAACACGTCCTTGTCCAGCTTCTTGCCGGTCTTCATGTCCCACAGGCGGCACGAGTCGGGGCTGATCTCATCGGCGACGATCAGGCGCTGGAAGTCGCCTTCATAGACGCGCCCGATCTCGATCTTGAAATCCACCAGCTTGATGCCGACGCCCAGCATCACGCCCGACATGAAATCGTTCACCCGCAGTGCCAGAGCCACCATGTCGTCCAGATCCTGATGCGTCGCCCAGCCAAAGGCAAGGATGTGCTCTTCGCTGACCAGCGGATCGCCCAGCTTGTCATCCTTGAAATAGAATTCGACGATGGGGCGGGGCAGGGCGGTGCCTTCCTCGATCCCCAACCGCGTGCTGATGGACCCGGCGGCGACATTGCGCACCACCACTTCGAGCGGAATGATCTCGACCGCGCGGATCAATTGCTCCCGCATGTTCAGGCGGCGGATGAAATGTGTCGGCACACCGATCGCGTTCAGCCCGGACATGAAGTATTCGGACAGCCGGTTGTTCAGTACGCCCTTGCCGTCGATCACATCGTGCTTTTCGGCATTGAAGGCGGTGGCGTCATCCTTGAAATACTGCACCAGTGTGCCCGGCTCGGGGCCTTCGTAAAGGATTTTTGCCTTGCCTTCGTAAATCTTGTTGCGGCGGGCCATCGAGGTCTCCGGTCAGGAAATCGGCGGGCACGGTGTCTTCCCGCGCCCGCAGGGTGTGGCGGTGCTATACGCCAAGCGCCCGCACGGGGCAAGCGCGCCCGCGTCACGGTGCGTGAGCACAGCACCGGGGGCGATTCCGGCTTGCAGCGCGCGCGGCGCGGCGCCATATCTGAAGGGACCAGCAGAACCAGAGGGGACGACCGAGCCATGAGCACATTCGACGAGCGCGAACGCGCATTCGAGAACAAGTATGCCCATGACATGGAAATGCAGTTCAAGGCCGTGGCCCGGCGCAACAAGAAGCTGGGCCTGTGGGCGGCCGACCTTCTGGGCAAGGATGGCCAGGCCGCCGAGGACTACGCCATGGAGGTCATTCGCGCCGATTTCGAGGAAGCCGGCCACGAGGATGTGTTTCGCAAGGTCAGTGACGACCTGGCTGGCCGCGCCGATGAGACGACCATTCGCGCCCAGATGGAGGCGTTGCTGATCGAAGCCAAGCGCGAGCTTGTCGAGCGCGGGTGATCCGCGCGCAGGCGGGCTCTGCCCTTCGCCGCGGCGGTGACCGGTGGGGTGTCGCGCCGGGTCCCGGACGATATGCGCTGTGAAACGCGGCGGGATCTGCGGCGGAAAAGCTAACCGGAGGCGGTGCAGCGAGGCTGCGCCGCCCGTTTCTGATGAAGGGGCATGACATGACCGACGCGCTGAGCGCCGCCTTGGCCGAACGCGACTGGTTGCTGGCCGATGGCGCGACCGGCACCAACCTGTTCAACATGGGGCTGCAGTCGGGCGACGCGCCCGAGATGTGGAATATCGAAGCGCCGGAAAAGATCCGCGCGCTTTATCGCGGGGCGGTCGAGGCGGGGTCGGACCTGTTCCTGACGAATTCGTTCGGGGGTAACGCCAGCCGCCTGCGGCTTCATGGCGCCGAGGGTCAGGTGCACGAGCTGAACCGGGTCGCCGCCGCGCTGGGCCGCGAGGTGGCCGATGCCGCCGGGCGCGGCTTGATCGTCGCCGGGTCCATGGGGCCGACGGGCGAGATCATGGCCCCAATGGGTAGCCTGACCCATGAACTGGCGGTCGAGATGTTCCACGAACAGGCCGAGGGGCTCAAGGACGGCGGGGCCGATGTGCTCTGGGTCGAAACCATCAGCGCCCCAGAGGAACTCCGCGCCGCCGCCGAAGCCTGCGCGCGCGCGGGCATGCCGTGGTGCGGTACCATGAGTTTCGACACCGCCGGGCGGACCATGATGGGGTTCACCTCGAGCGATCTGGCGGCGCTGGTAGGCAAGCTGGCGCATCCGCCGCTGGCCTTTGGCGCCAATTGCGGGGTGGGCGCGTCGGATCTTTTGCGCACGGTGCTGGGGATCGCGGCGCAGGGGCCGGAACTGCCGGTGATCGCCAAGGGCAATGCGGGGATCCCGAAGTACGTTTCGGGGCATATCCATTACGACGGCACGCCGGAGCTGATGGCTGAATACGCGGTGCTGGCGCGCGATTGCGGCGCGCGGATCATCGGGGGCTGTTGCGGCACCATGCCCGATCATCTGCGCGCCATGCGCAAAGCACTTGAGACACGCCCGCGCGGTGCGCGCCCGGGGCTGGAAGCGATTGCCGCGACGCTGGGCGGGTTTTCGTCGGCGTCGGACGGCACCGACGGGGATGACCCGGTCTCGGCCCGGCGGGCGGGCGGGCGCCGCCGCCGCGGCTGAGTGCCCGTGACTCGCGGGCGAGAGAAGCGCCCGCTCGGCGT
>SKKS01000456.1 GCA_007123625.1 Paracoccaceae bacterium | reverse complement strand
TATTGGTTATAACCAATCAGCTTATTGGTCAAGAAACGATTGACGACACGTCGTGGTGCGGCTACGCTTTGTGTGCCGGGCGCCCGGCGTCCGAATACACTTTGGCGAAAACCCGTTGCCGAATGCCGATAAACCCTGTTCCTTGCCTTCCGGACCCCTTTCCCAGCGTACCGAACCGCCCATGACCGACAACTCGCCCGTACGAAATACCGACGCCACGCTGGTGCAATTGCGCGCCTGGCTGTCCGACAAGGACTTCGCCGAGGAAACCCGCCTTCCGGCTGAGCGCGTCCTGTGCGACGAGCTGGGCGTGACCCGCGGCGACCTGCGCAAGGCGCTGGCCGTGCTGGAAAAAGAAGGCGTGATCTGGCGCCATGTCGGCAAGGGCACCTTCATCGGCGCGCGCCCGCTCGACAACATGCTCAGCCTTGCCCAGATCGAAAGCGAAACCAATCCCGCCGAGGTCATGCGCGCGCGCCTTCTGATCGAACCGATTCTTGCGCGCGAGGCCGCCCGCAACGCTACCCGACAGGACATGGCCGATATCGAGACCCTGATGCACCAGGCCCGCGCCGCAGGCACGTGGCGTCAGTACGAGGCGCTCGATACCGCGCTGCACCGCGCCATCGCCCGCGCCGGGTCCAACAGCCTGATGCTGGCCATTTTCGACACGCTCAATACCGTGCGCCGGTCCGTTGTCTGGGGCCGCCTGCGCACCGTGCCCGACCGCCCCCCGCACGACCACCACTCCTTCGCCGAGCACGAAGCCATCGTCGCCGCCATCAAGACCCGCGACCTCGATGCCGCCGCGAACGCCATGCTCCAGCACCTCCAGACCGTCGCTTTCAAGCTCGACCCCTTCGCAGCCCGCTGAGCGCGCGCCCCCGCCACAGGATGACCGCGCGGGGCAGGGGGTATTCAGCGATGCATTGGTTCCGGGTCGTGTGCGGGGCAAAGTGCTGTCGCGCCCTTAATTCATTGAACGCATGTCATTTCATCGCTGCGGCAGAAATTTCAGACGATCCATTGACCTTTTTGGTCAAACCAATATGATCCAATGACAAGATTGGTTACGGCGAGTCGCCTGACCATCCATTCCTCGGGAGGAGGCAGATGGATCACACCGGCATATACCGTGCAGGCCAGACCGACGAAGTCCTGGCCGAAGAGTATCGGGTACATCGCGACGGCATCGGCCTGCATGTGTTCCGCAAGCGTACTGCGGGGCCAGCTATTGGGCCGGACGCGTCCGCCGGGCGCAAGGTGCTGTTCCTGGTGCACGGCTCCTCGCAGTCGGGGCGCACCAGCTACGACCTGCAGGCGGGCGACTTGGGCGAATATTCGGTCATGAACGTCTTTGCTCGCCTGGGCTATGACGTGTGGACCATGGACCACGAAGGGTATGGGCGGTCCGACCGGACCGATGGCTTTTCCTACATCCGTGACAATGCCGAGGACCTGCGCGTTGCCTGCGACCTGGTCGAACAGGTGACGGGGCAAGGCCGCTTCGCGTTCTTCGGCACCTCGTCGGGGGCCTTGCGCGCGGGGCTGTTCCAGAACCTCAACCCCGGGCGGGTCGAGCGACTGGCGATGGCGGCCTTTCCCTGGACCGGCAAGGACGCGCCGTCGCTGGTCAAGCGGCGCGAGCGGCTGGCCGAATGGCAGTCCGTCAACCGCCGCCCCGTCGATGCCGCCTATTACCACAAGATGCTGACCCGCGATATCGAAGGGCTGACCGACCCGGCGCTGGCTGCCGTGGTGGCTGAAAACGAGATCGCCAACGGCGGCGACAGCGTGCCCAACGGCACCTACGTGGACATGTGCATCAACCTGCCGCTGGTCGACCCGGGCAAGATCGACTGCCCGGTGCTGATGCTGCGCGCGGAACATGACGGGATCACCACCGACGCCGATATGGCTGCGTTCTATGGCGCCCTCGCCACCAAGGACCGCCAGATGGTGATGATGTCCGGGCAGGCGCACAACATCACCTTCGGCATCAATCGCCACCGCTTCTGGTATGCGCTCGATGCCTTTCTGAAATTCCCGGCCCGACAGGACAGCCTGGCCGGTGCCGCGCCCTGACGGGGCGCGCCGGATAGCGGGGACGCACCGCGCGGCATGGAGAAGGCGCGCGGCGGGCCCGGAAGATTTCCATTCGCCAAGAGGAGGAAAAGACGAATGACCACGACACATCGCAAGCTGATATCGCGCCGGGGGCTCATGAAGACCGCGGCCCTGGGCGGGGCTTCGACCCTGTTCGCCCCGTCCCTGATCGGGCGGGCCTTTGCGCAGGACAGCTTTCCCTCGCGCGCCCTGCAGGTGCTGATCCCCATTTCCGAAGGCGGCGGCGTCGACCGTTCGGCGCGCGCGTTCAATGCAGCGTGGGGGCCGTCGCTGGGCGTGGGTTTCGAATACTCGTATTTCCCCGGTGCATCCGGGCAGGTGGGGTATGAAACTTACATGGGTCGCCGCGATGCGGACGCGTACAACCTGCTTTTCGGCGCCATCGGCCCCGAGATGATCATGTATGCGACCCAGAACCCCGGCTACACCTTCCCGGACGACTATGTCTATTTCGCCGGGGTGAACGCCGATGATTCCGTGATCTGGGTGGCCGAAAACAGCCCCTTCCAGACGCTTGAGGATCTGATCGAGGAAGGCCAGAGCCGCCGCGTGAACTTCTCGGGGAGCCGCCTGCCGCACCCGTCCAGCATAGCGGTGTTCCTGCTGGCCGAAGCCACGGGCGCAAACTTCAACGTGGTGCCCTATGGCGGCGGCAACGCAGCGCGGTCGGCCGCGATCACCGGCGAGGTGGACGCCTGCTGCACGTTCATGAGCTCGTCGCTCAGCGTCGCCGATCAGGTCCGGTTCCTGACTGTGTTCCAGGATGAAAACCAGATCCCGCATCTGACCGATGATGCGCGGCCTGCGAATGACATCCTGGGCACCGATTTCCCGGCACTGGACGGGCTGCGGGCCTATGCGATCCACCGCGCCGCGATCGAGGCCCACCCGGAGCGTTACCAGATCCTGAAGGACACCATCGCCGAAACGATGGAAAGCGGTCGCTACGAAGAAGCCACCGTCGCTGCAGGGCTGTCGCCGGACTTCAATGTGTTCCGGAACGAAGAGGAATGCACGCGCTCGGCGATGCAGTTCATCGAACTGGCGAACCGCTTCGAGCATCTGCTGCGCGACGCGTAAGCGGCACGTCACCTGATACGTCGCGCGGGAACTCAGGCCCGGCCTGTTCCCGCGCGACGCGACTACGCGACATTCACTCCGGCGGCGCCCGACTTCGGGCGGTTTCCGCATGACACCGGACAGGACAATGGCAGAGAACACCACACAGGAAAGCCAACCGGCCAAGCCGCCCAAACAGAAGCGCATCGGCGCCGACATGATCATCCCTGTCGCCGGGCTGGTATTTGGGGCCTATTACCTGCACTCCATTGCTGGACTTCCGGCCATGGCGCAATTCAACGGACGGTTCCTTGTCGCGCTGATGGTGGTGCTGGTGATCGTGCTGGCCTTCAGGATGGCGTGGCAACTCAGACGCGGCGAGGCGCGGTTTTCCTTTGCCGACCTGGCCGAAACCCCGCAAACGGCCATTCTGCGTTGGGGTGTGCTGGGGCTGGCAGTGGTCTTTACACTGGGCATCCCCTACGCGGGCTTCACCCTGTCGATCTTTCTGTTCCTGACGTTGTCGATGTTCCTGCTGGGTGTCCGGCCCTGGACCAAGATGCTGACCATAACGGTGATCGCATCGGCCATCGGATACCTGTTGTTCATCGTGGCCTTGGGCGCGCGGTTGCCGCGCGGCCCGGTTGAAAACTTCCTGGCGGGGATATTCGGATGACGCTGGAACTTCTTGTAGAAATCTTTCTCGGGGCCGCGTCCTACTGGTGGCTGATCCTGATCGCCACCACTGTGGGGATCATCATCGGGGCAATTCCGGGCTTCGGGGCGCAGAACACCATCATCATGCTGCTGCCGTTCACGCTGGCGGTGCCGGTGGAAATGGCGCTGACCTTCATGGTGGCGATCTATGTCGCCTCGCACATGGGGTCGGGGATTCCGGCGATCCTGCTGAACATTCCCGGCACGGGTGGTGCGGCGGCCACCACCATCGACGGCTATCCGATGGCGCAGAAGGGCATGGCCCAGCAGGCGCTGGTGCTGACCTTCGTGGCCTCGACCCTGGGTGGGTTCATCACTTCATTCATCACCATCTTCACCATCGGCTATCTGGCGCAGATCGCGTTTTACCTGCACAGCGTCGAAATGGTGGTGATCATGCTGTTCGGGATCACGCTTATTGCGGTCATTGCCGCCAAGGATCCGCTCAAGGGGCTGATCTCGGGCGTGATCGGGCTGCTGATCGGGGCGATCGGGGCGGACCATATCTATTCCGCGCCGCGCGCCACCTTCGGGTTTCTGGAACTCTACGAGGGCATGCCCATCATTCCGGCGCTGATCGGCCTGTTCGCGATCTCGGAAGCACTGGTGATGCTGGAAAACCGGTCCATGCTGTCCGCCGAGGGGCGCGAGCGGATGCTCAAGGCAGGCTGGCGCGAAACCGGCGAAGGCATCCGCATGGCGCTCAAGCGCTGGACGCATATCACCTGGACGTCGGTCATCGGGCTGGTTGTCGGCGCGGTGCCCGGCGCGGGGGCCAGCATCGGGGCCTTTGTGGCCTATCAGCAATCGCGGCTGTATTCTAAGACGCCCGAAGCCTATGGCACCGGCCACCCCGAAGGGATCATCGCCCCCGAGGCGGCCAACAACGGCGTGGCCTCGGGCAGCCTGATCCCGCTGCTGGTGCTGGCGGTTCCGGGTGGCACCACGGCGGCGGTGATGCTGGTGGTGCTGAGCTACCACGGTGTGCCGCTTGGCCCGCGCCTGTTCGTCGAGGACCCGGGCCTTGCTTATGGCGTGTTCGCGACGATGGTGCTGAGCTATCTGATCATGATGGTCACCATCCTGCCGATGAGCCGCTATCTGTCGCGGGTCACGCTGGTCGGCACCACGATCCTGGCGCCCATCATCATCGGCTTCACGCTGGTCGGCGCGTTTTCGCCGCGGGCATACATCTTCGACATGGGGGTGGCGCTGTCCTTCGGGGTGCTGGGCTACATCATGCGCAAGACCGGGTATCATGTGGTGGCCATGCTGATCGGCATCATCCTGGGCCCGCTGCTGGAAGCGAACTTCATGCGGGCGCTGCGGCTGTCGGGGGGCGAATACAGCGTGTTCTTCGGATCGAACATCGGCAACGTGCTTTGGCTGATGCTGCTGGCCTCGATCCTGTTCCCGATCTATTCGAACTGGCGACGCAAACGCGAACGCGAAGCGCGCGGGTAGCGCGCGACACCGGGCGCGGCGGCGCGAACGGGCACTGCCCTGTCGCCTCCGCGCCCGATCAACCGGAACCGGACACAAACCAAGGGGGCCAAGGGCAAGAATGGCTGCGCATGCGGAAAACATGAATTTGCTGGGAAAACTGGATATTCCGGGCGGTGGGCAGGTGGTCGTGCGGGGATGCCATGCCTTTCTCGGTCACATGCATCCGCCCGAAGGGACCAGTATTGTCGACACATCGGACCCCGCCGCACCGCGCGTTGTGGCGAAGATCCCGCCGCCCAGTCCGTATTCCCACACGCACAAGGTGCGCGTGGTCGGCGATCTGCTGATTTCCAACGTCGAAATGGACCGGCGCCATTTCTTCCGCAAGGGCGCGCAGATCCCCGCGGCCACTGAGGCGCTGCGCGCCGAACTGGGCCGCGATCCGTCCGAAGCCGAAATTGCCACCCGTATCGGCATCGCCCCTGACGACATGGCCGACATGCGCGAAGGTCTGGCGCGTGGCTATGACGAGGGCGGCTTCCGGATCTTCGACATTTCCGACCCGGAGAACCCGCGTTTTCTAAGCCATACGAAAACCGGCGGCGTGGGGGTCCACCGGTTCGATGTGGACGAGAATTATGCCTATATCTCGACCGAGATGGACGGCTACAAGGGCAATATCCTTGTGATCTACGATATATCGGACCCGGCGGCACCCACCGAGGTGTCGCGCTGGTGGATGCCCGGCCAGCACATCGCCGGCGGCGAGGTGCCCACCTGGGACGGCCTGAAGCACCGGCTGCACCATGCGTTGCGTCAGGGCGACCGGCTGTATGCGGCCTGCTGGTACGCGGGCGGCTATGTCATCGACATCAGCGACATCCGCAACCCGCGCACAATCGGGCATTTCGATTATCACCCGCCCATGCGCGAACCCACGCACACGTTCTTCAAGCCACCCCACAAGATCGGCGGGCACGACATTGCCCTTATGGTGGACGAGGAACACGACGGCCATGTGCGCGGCCAGCCGCATGGGCTGATCTGGATTGTCGATGTTGCCGACGTGGCCAACATCAAACCGCTGGCGACCTTCGATGTCAGCGAGATGGACTCGCCCTATTCCCGGTCCGGCGGGCGCTTCGGCGCGCATCAGTTCCAGGAGCATCTGGAGAACGGCACGCTGGTCTATGCGGCGTGGTTCTCGGGCGGGGTGCGGGCCATCGATATCGCCGATCCCACCCTCCCGCGCGAGGTGGGCTGCTATGTGCCCGAACCTATGGGTGAGCAGCCGGTACCCCAGTGCAATGATGTGGATGTCGACAACCGTGGCCTGATCCATGTTCTGGACCGCAACCGCGGCTACCACATTCTGGAGCATGTCCGCCCGGGTTGAGCGATGGCGCCGGTGGCCGGGTGATCTGACATGCGGGCTTGCTCCAGCCGCAGACGCTCAGGAAAGCGAACAGCCCTTGGCCTGACCGTCCGGGATGGTTACCTAGTCCCGGATGGAGGCTACCATGCAGCATTTCTCGCTTCTCGACCTGTCGCCCATCCCCGAGGGCAAGACCGCAGCCGACGCGCTGGCCGCGACCACTGACCTTGCGCGTGCGGCCGAGCGGTCCGGATACCACCGGTTCTGGCTGGCCGAGCATCACAACATGCCGGGTATCGCCAGCGCGGCAACAGCGGTGGTGATCGGTCATGTGGCCGCGGCGACCCGTACCATGCGCATCGGCGCGGGGGGCATCATGCTGCCCAACCATGCGCCGCTGGTCGTGGCCGAGCAGTTCGGAACCCTGGCTACGCTTTATCCGGGGCGGATCGATCTGGGGCTGGGCCGCGCGCCCGGCACCGACATGGCAACGGCGCGCGCGCTTCGGCGCCACATGACGCCTGAGGACAGCTTTCCCCGGGACGTGCAGGAACTGATCGCATATTTCGGCGACGACACCGACGCCGCGCCGGTACGCGCCATCCCGGGGGGCGGTACCCATGTCCCGGTCTGGATTCTCGGCTCCAGCCTGTATGGCGCGCAACTGGCCGCGCATCTGGGGCTGCCCTACGCCTTTGCGTCCCATTTTGCGCCCGCCATGCTGGAGCAGGCACTCGAGATCTATCGCACCACATTCCGGCCTTCGGCCCGGCTGGACCGACCCTATGTCATGGTTGCTGCAGGCGTCTGCGCGGCCGACACCGATGCCGAGGGCGCGTATCTGCGATCCTCGCAACTGCTGGCCTTTGCGCGATTGCGCAACGGTCGGCCCGGCAAGCTTCCCTTTCCGCGCCATGATCTTGACCGCGAGATTCCGGCGCCGGTGATGGCGCAGGTGGAGCAGGCGCTTGCATTTTCGGCTACGGGCTCACCGGCTACGGTGCAAACCCGGTTGCGTGCGATCATCGACGCTTATGGCCCGGATGAATTGATGGTTACCGGCTTGATCCATGATCATGCGGCCCGGATCCGGTCGTTCGAGATCGCGGCCCGGATCCTCACCAAGCTTCGCGATGATGCCATGGCAGCCTGAAGCGCCGGACAGGCTGTCGGTTTGTTTGGGCTTCGGCGGCGCGTTGCCGGGTCGCTGCGCGCCCTGAAGGCGGCTGCTTCATCCCGAGGCGCAACCGGCGAAGGTTTCGTCCAGGATCGCACCCAATGCCTGCGCATCTTCGGGGGTAAAGGCATCGGGGAGGTCGCTGTCGATATCGAACACCCCCAGCAATTGACCCGCCCCGTTGTGCACCGGGATCACCAGTTCCGACCGGGTGGTTGATGCACAGGCGATATGCCCCGGGAAGGCATCGACATCGGGGACAAGCTGCACCTGGCCCGTGCGCGCCGCCGCGCCGCACACCCCGCGCGAAAACGGGATCACCAGACAACCATGCCCACCCTGATAAGGCCCGATCTTGAGCATCCCCGGCGCCGTCACGCGGTAGAACCCGGTCCAGTCGAAGCGGTCGTCGGAGTGGTGAACTTCGCACGCCAGCGTCGCCATAAGCGCGACCGCGTCGTCTTCGCCCTCGGTCAGGGAACGAACGCGGGCAGCAAGGGCGGGATAATCGGGCATCGCTGCCTCCGTTCAGGGTTTTGCGTAGCATAGTTGCGGCACAGAGGGCTGCAAGCCTTCCCGGAGCAAAGGCCAATCCAGCGCCGCGCCGGGAAGGCAGGCCTTGTGCCGGAGGCGCGCAAGCGTGCAAGACTGGGCCGGAGAAATCCTGCTGTTTGCAGCACCCGGGAGGGATCCTTGCATGACCCTGCGTTTCGATCATCTGGCCGTCGCGGCCGAGACCCTGCGCGACGGGGCGGCGGCGGTCGAGGCCGCGCTGGGCGTGCCGCTTGAACCTGGCGGGCAGCACGCCCGGATGGGCACCCACAACCGGCTGCTGTCGCTGGGACCCGGCGAATATCTGGAGGTCATTGCCATCGATCCCGACGCGCGCGCGCCGGCCACGCCGCGCTGGTTCGATCTGGACCGCTTCTCCGGGCCGCCGCGACCTGTGGTCTGGATCGCGGGCTGTGACGATCTGGAAGCCGCGCTGAGCGCCGCGCCTTCGGGTGCGGGGCGTCCGGTCGATTTTGCGCGCGGCGACTTGCGCTGGCGCATGGCGGTGCCCGATGACGGGCGCCTTCCGTTCGACAACCTGTTTCCGGCGCTGACCGAATGGCAGGGCACTGCGCGGGCGGCGGCGCGGCTGCCCGACCGGGGCTGTCGGCTAGAGGCGCTGGTGCTCAGCCACCCGGAAGCGGACGCGCTGCGCCGCGCATTAGGGCAGCTGGCAGACGAGACGCGGCTGCGGATCCTGCGCGGCGCGCCGTCGCTCAGCGCGCGCATCCGCACCCCGGAGGGCGTGCGCGACCTGGGTTAACGTGCGCGACCCCGGGAATCGTGCGCACGGCGGATCAAAAGACCCGGCGCGCGCGATTTGTCCTCTTGCATCGTGGGCGGCAAGGGTCAACTCACACCTGTTGCCAAGGATTGCCATTGTCATGATGCCTGCGAACTCTTTGCCACTCACTCGCGATCTGGTGCTGATCGGGGGTGGGCACACGCACGCTCTGCTGCTGCGGCGCTGGATCATGGCGCCGCTGCCGGGCGCGCGACTGACGCTCATCAACCCCGAGCCGACCGCACCCTATACCGGCATGCTTCCGGGTTTCATCGCCGGGCATTACACGCGCGCGGCGCTTGAAATCGATCTGGTGAAGATGGCGCGTTGGGCGGGCGCGCGGCTGATTCTTGACCGGGCCTGCGGGATCGACCGCGCGGCGCAAACGGTCGCGCTTCAGGGCCGCCCGCCTGTGGCTTATGACGTCCTGTCGGTGGATATCGGCATCACCTCGGATCTGCCGCGCCTGCCGGGATACGCCGCGCACGCGGTGTCGGCCAAGCCGCTGGGGCGCTATGCCGCGCGCTGGACAGCGTTTCTGGAGGCCGTGGCGCAGGGCACGGCGGTGCCGCAGGTGGTGGTGATCGGCGCCGGCGTGGCAGGGGTGGAACTGGCGCTGGCGATGATGCACCGGCTGCGCGCATTCCCCGGCGCAGGCGTGCGGGTGCTTGAAGCCAGCCCGCAGGCCCTGCCCAACATCGGCCCGCAGGCGCGCAACCGACTGCTCGCGCATATGGCGCGGGCGGGGATCGCGGTGGATACCGGGGCCGAAGTGGCCGAAGTGACTGCCGATGGCGTGACCCTGCGCGATGGCACCCGCATCCCGGCGGGGCTGGTGGTGGGGGCGGCGGGGACGCGGCCGCAGGATTGGCTGCGCGACACCGGGCTTGCGCTGACCGACGGGTTCGTGACAACCGGCCCCACGTTGCAGACCGGGGATCCGCGCATCTTTGCCGTGGGCGATTGCGCGCATATGGCGCATGCACCGCGCCCCAAGGCCGGCGTCTTTGCCGTGCGGCAGGCGCCGTTCCTGTACCACAACCTGCGGGTGGCGCTGTCTGAGAACGGGCGGATGCGCCCCTATCGCCCGCAACGCGATTACCTGAAGCTGGTGTCGCTGGGGGGCAGGCGTGCGCTGGCCGACAAGTGGGCGCTGCCTCTCGAAGGCGGCTGGCTCTGGACACTGAAGGACCGGATAGACGAGAAGTTCATGCGCCAGTTCGTGCCCCCCACGCCCGTCCCAGCCGCGCGCCCGGCCATGGCGGCGGCGGGTCAGGCCGAGGCGCAGGCGGAACGCGCGCTTTGCGGCGGGT
>SKKS01000010.1 GCA_007123625.1 Paracoccaceae bacterium | reverse complement strand
TGGGGGGTCGGCTGGGGTTTGTGCTGTTCTACCAGCCCGGCTATTACCTGTCCTACCCGGCCGAAATCCTGCGCGTGTGGGAGGGCGGCATGTCCTTTCACGGCGGATTTGCGGGCGTGATCGTGGCCGGGCTGATCTGGGCGCGGCGCAATGGCGTGCCCGCGCTGCAGCTGGGCGACGCCATGGCCATGGTCGCCCCCATCGGGATCGGGCTGGGGCGGCTGTCGAATTTCGTCAATGCCGAGCTGTGGGGCCGTCCGACCGAAGTCCCCTGGGGCGTGATCTTCCCCGGCGCCAGTGCCCAGACCTGCCCCTGGGACTGGCCGCATGCGGTCTGCGCGCGCCATCCCACCCAGATCTATGAGGCCGCGCTGGAGGGTCTGCTTCTGGGCGCGGTGGTGCTGTGGCTGGCGTGGCGGCGCGGCGGGCTGCGGCGCCCGGGGCTGCTGACCGGCGTGTTCGTGGGCGGCTACGGGCTGGCGCGCTTCGTCGTCGAATTCTGGCGCGAGGCCGATGCCCAGTTCATCACCCCCGACAACCCCATGGGGCATGTTCTGTCGCTGGGGCCCGTGGGGGTCAGCATGGGACAAGTGCTGTCGCTGCCCATGATCGCCGTGGGGCTGTGGCTGGTCCTGCGCGCGCGCCCCGCGTCCGCGGCGCCTGCGTGACGGCACTGGCCGATATCCTGCGCCGCCGGATCGCGGCCACCGGGCCGATCAGCGTGGCCGACTACATGCGCGACTGCCTTCTGCATCCACTGCATGGTTATTACACCACCCGCGACCCGCTGGGGGCCGCGGGCGATTTCACCACCGCCCCCGAGATCAGCCAGATGTTCGGTGAACTGCTGGGGCTTGCCCTTGCGCAGGCCTGGCTTGACCAAGGGGCACCGGCGCCCGTCGTGCTGGCCGAACCGGGACCGGGGCGCGGCACGCTAATGGCCGACATGCTGCGCGCCACGCGCGGCGTGCCCGGGTTCCACGCCGCGCTGCAGGTTCATCTGATCGAGGCTTCGCCCGTGCTGCGCGCAGCGCAGGTGCTGGCGCTTTCCGGGCATCCCGTCACCTGGCATGATCATCTGGCGGAGCTGCCACAAGCACCGCTGTTTCTGGTGGCCAACGAGTTCTTCGATGCCCTACCCGTCCGCCAGTTCGTCCGCCGCGGCGGGGGATGGGCCGAGCGCATGGTCGGGCTGGTGGACGGCGCGCTGGCTTTCGGCCTGTCGAACCCGGCGCCGCTTGCTGCGCTGGCGCACCGGCTCGACGACACCGCCGAGGGCGACGTGGTCGAAACCTGCCCCGAGGGGCCGCCCCTCATGACCGGGATCGCGGCCAGGATCGCGCGCCACGGCGGCGCGGCGCTGGTGATCGACTATGGCGGCTGGCGGTCGCTTGGCGACACGCTGCAGGCGCTGCGCGGCCATGACATCGATCCGCCACTCGCGCATCCCGGGCATGCGGATCTGACCGCGCATGTGGATTTCGAGCCACTGGCCGAAGCCGCTCGCGATGCCGGGGCCGCGCATGCCCCGTTGACCCCGCAGGGCGTTTTCCTTGAATCGCTTGGCATTACGGCAAGGGCACAGGCACTGGCGCGCGGTCTGTCCGGCGCGCAACTGAACAGCCACATTGCCGCGCATCGGCGCTTGACCCACCCGCAGGAAATGGGAAACCTGTTCAAGGTGCTGGCGGTGCATCCTGCCTGCGCCCCGCCACCACCGGGAATCGCTACGACCGGAGCTGCCGCATGACGCTGGAAATCCTGACCTCGGACGCACTGACACCGCTCCGGCACGGGTTCTTCACCCGCCGCGGCGGCGCCTCGTCTGGGGTCTATGCCGGGCTGAACTGTGGCGGCGGATCGGGCGACCAGTCCGACAGTGTGCGGATCAACCGCGCGCGGGTGGCCAGTGCACTGGGCGTGGCGCCCGATGCGCTGCTGACCGCGCATCAGGTGCATTCGGCCCGGGTCGTCAGCGTCACCGGCCCCTGGGCGGACCCCGATGACCGTCCCCGCGCCGACGGTCTGGCCACGGCCACGCCGGGGCTGGCGCTGGCGATCCTGACCGCCGATTGCCAGCCGGTGCTGATGGCTGACCCGGACGCCGGCGTGATTGGCGCCGCACATGCCGGGTGGCGCGGGGCCCTGGATGGTGTGCTGGAAGCGACGATCGACGCGATGGTCGCGCTGGGTGCACGGCGCGCGCATATCCGCGCGGTGATCGGCCCCTGCATCAGCCAGCGCGCCTATGAGGTCGGCCCCGAGCTTCTGGATGACTTCCTCGCCGCCGACCCCGAGGCGTCGCGCTTTTTCGTCAATGGTGCGGGCGACCGCTATCACCTGGATCTGCCCGGATACGGGCTGCACCGGCTGCGCATGGCCGGTATCGCGCAGGCCGAATGGACTCGGCACTGTACCTATTCGGACCCGGGGGCGTTCTATTCCTACCGCCGCTCGGTCCATGCCGCCGAGGCCGATTACGGGCGGCGCGCGAAACTGGTGCGGATCAACGCGCTGTCGACCGAGTGGGGCGCCGACGACCTGGACGCGGTCACCGACGCCCGGCCCGAGGCGATCCTGCTGCCCAAGGTCGACGGGCCGGCAGATATCGAGGCGCTGGCCCGCCTGCTGGACGCGCGGCCCGAGACGGCCGAGACCCGCATCTGGGCGATGATGGAGTCGCCGAAGGGCGTGCTCGATGCCGCCGCCATCGCCGCCGCGCCGCGCATGGCGGGGTTCGTCCTCGGCACCAACGATCTTGCCAAGGACCTCGGCT
>SKKS01000046.1 GCA_007123625.1 Paracoccaceae bacterium | reverse complement strand
CTGCTTGCGGCGCTGGCCGTGCTGGCCGGGGCCGTATTCGCGGCGGTTGACGGGGCTTTTCGGGCGACCCCAGATGTTTTCGCCCATGCGGCGGTCAAGCTTGTACTTGGCAGACGTGCGTTTCGTCACGGCTGTTCTCCTTCGGATGTGAAGGGCGTTGTCCTTTCCGCAGGCCACCGGGGCGGCCCTTGGCGACAGGCATTCCCTTGCGGGAGCCACCAACACCAAATGAATATGCCCCGCTGGGCGGGACCGCGCGCTTATACAGGCCCGGCGGGGGGAGTCAACCGGACGTTTGCGCAGAGCCGCGCGCGTCGAAGGGGGGCTGTCTGCCCCCCGGCGCCCGTTCGGGCGCCCCCCCCCCGAGAGTACTTTCGGCAAGATGAAGGAACAGGCCGAGGTCAGGCCAGTTCCCCTGCAAGCGAATTGGGCCCGCTTGACACGATGCGCACGCGCGCGATTGTGCCGGGCGCCGCGCGCGGGTCGGTTACATGGACTGCATGCAGGTACTCGGACTTGCCTACCATCTGCCCCGGAAGGCGGCCGGGCTTTTCGAACAGCACCGAGACCGTGCGCCCGACCATCGCCGCCTGGGCCGCGCGTTGCTGGTCCGAGAGCAGCGCCTGCAGGCGCGCAAGGCGCGCGCTGGCAACATCGTCGGCGATCATGTCCTTGCGTTCGGCCGCCGGGGTGCCGGGACGGGCGGAATACTTGAAGCTGTAAGCCTGCCCGTAGCCGACACTGCGCACAAGCGCCATGGTATCGTCGAAATCGGCATCGGTCTCGCCGGGGAAGCCGACGATGAAATCGCCCGACAGCATCAGATCAGGGCGCGCCGCGCGCAACCGCGCGATGAGCGCGAGGTAGCTTTCGGCGCTGTGCTTGCGGTTCATGCGCTTCAGGATCCGGTCCGAGCCCGACTGCACCGGCAGGTGCAGGTACGGCATCAGCTTCGGCTGGTCCGCAAAGGCCGCGATCAGGTCTTCGCGCATGTCGTTGGGGTGCGATGTGGTGAAGCGGATGCGCGCCAGCCCGTCGATTTCGGCCAGCGCATCGATCAGGCGCGCCAGCGACCAGTCGCCGCCTGTCGGTCCTGCTCCGTGATAGGCGTTGACGTTCTGGCCCAGCAGCGTGATCTCCCGAACGCCGCGGTCCACAAGATCGCGGGCCTCGGCCACAAGGCGGGCGGCGGGGCGGCTGACCTCGGCCCCGCGCGTGTAGGGAACCACGCAGAAGGCGCAGAACTTGTCGCACCCTTCCTGCACCGTCAGGAATGCCGCAGGGCCGCGCTTCGCCCGCGGACCCCGTGGCAGGTGGTCGAACTTGTCTTCCTCGGGGAAATCGGTGTCCACGGGCCGCGCACCCGCACGCACAGCAGCTTCCATCGCGGGAAGGCGGTGATAGGTCTGCGGACCGACCACCAGGTCGACCAACGGCTGGCGCCGCATGATCTCTGCACCCTCGGCCTGCGCCACGCACCCTGCGACACCGATCCTGAGGTCGGGGTTGGCGGCCTTGAGGGTCTTGAACCGGCCCAGTTCGGAATAGACCTTTTCCGCCGCCTTCTCGCGGATATGGCAGGTGTTGAGCAGGATCATGTCGGCGTCATCGGCGCAATCGGTGGTCACATACCCCGAGGCGCCCAGCGCCTCGGCCATGCGTTCGCTGTCATAGACATTCATCTGACAGCCATACGTCTTGATATAGAGCTTCTTCGCCTGTGACATGTTCCGCCCGGTCAGACTGTGCGCGGCTTGCGCCGTGTTGGTGCTGGCTTTAGCCGAAATCGCATCATGCCGCAATCGACGCGAAATTACTTGCGACGAAGGCGAATCACCACGTCCACGCGCGCGATCTCGGCCCCTTCGGGCGGCTGCGGCAGGCGGGTAATTTCAAGCTCGTCAGCGGGGGCGTCGGTCAGTTCCTGCAGGTCTTCCCAGAAGAAGTGCGGATGATCGTCGGTGCGGGTGTCGAAGTAGCTGCGTGTGGCGTCGACTGTCACCTCGTTCACCAGCCCCGCATCGCAAAAGGCGCGCAAGGTGTTGTAGACCGTGGCAAGCGATACGCGTTCATCACTGTCGCGCGCGGCCTCGAACAGCCCTTCGGCGGTGACGTGTCGATTGTTCCCGTCTCCCACCAACAGGGCCGCAAGCGAAACGCGCTGACGCGTCGGACGCAGGCCCGCGCGAGCCAGCCGGTCATTGGCTGTGCGCAGGGCCTGGTCGGTCAGGGGGGCGAATTCGGTGCTCATGGGCGGAATATAGAGCGTGGAGCGAAGGATATTCAATGAAAAATCCCTTGTGCCATCGGATCAGCGCCTTGCAGTGGCGGGCGCGCGGCCTTGTCAGCCGCGCAAACCGGGTGCTAGAGGAAAAGCCTCAGCCCGAAGCCGGAAAGGAACGCCCCGCATGTCCCAGTATCCCACGAGTTTCGACCGCGAGGCGCTTCTGGCCTGTGCGCGGGGCGAATTGTTCGGCCCCGGCAATGCGCAGCTTCCTGCTCCGCCAATGCTGATGATGGACAGAATCACGGGAATATCGGCCGATGGCGGTCCGCACGGCAAGGGCCATGTGGTGGCTGAATTCGACGTCACGCCGGACCTGTGGTTCTTCGAATGCCATTTTCCGGGCAACCCGATCATGCCCGGGTGCCTGGGGCTGGACGGGCTGTGGCAGCTGACGGGCTTCAACCTGGGCTGGCGGGGATGGCTGGGGCGCGGCTATGCCCTGGGTGTGGGCGAGGTCAAGCTGACCGGCATGGTGCGCCCGGACCGCAAGATG
>SKKS01000373.1 GCA_007123625.1 Paracoccaceae bacterium | reverse complement strand
CCCCGCGGCGTCGCGCGGAACGCGCGGCGGTGTCGGGGGGCGGGAGAACCGGTCAGACCTGCGGCGCATGTCCCGGACGGCGGGTCAGGGGGCCAGCAGCGCGGTGGTAGCGCCATCCAGCGCACCTGGGCCATGGGCGATGTGCAACGCCTTGAGGCCCGCATCGATCACGCCCAGCGCGCCCAGCACCATATGCGCGTTCACATGACCCATATGCGCAAGCCGGAAGAACCCGTGCCAGGCGGGATCGTCAGGTTCGGCCATGCCCAGCCCGATCCCCAGCGTCAGACCGGCCTGCGTTTCTGTCCATTGCCGCAGTCGCGTGGCGTCGGGGGCCTCCAGCCGCAGCGATGTGACCGCGTGGCTGCGCTGGGCCGGATCGGCAATGTTGAGCGCCATTGCCCCGCCCGCGCCCCAGGCTTCGACCGCTGCCCAGACCGCGCGTGCCAGGCGGTGGTGGCGGACCCATGCGGCTTCCAGCCCTTCGTCGTGGATCAGCATGTCCAGCGCTGCCCGCAACCCGTACAGGTGATGTGTCGGCGCGGTGCCGCCGAAATACTGGTAGAATGCATCGGCATCTATACGGCGATCCCAGGTCCAATAGGGACTACGCAGCCCCAGCTGCCGCGATGCTGCCAATGCCTTGTCGCTGATCCACAAAAGCCCCAGCCCCGGCGGGGTCATCAGCCCCTTCTGGCTGGCACCGACAACCACATCGACGCCCCAGGCATCCATCCGCAGCGGATCGCACCCCAGCGAGGCGATGGCGTCCACCATCAGCAGGGCCGGATGCCCCGCCGCATCCATCGCCGCACGGATCGCGGGAATGTCGTTGCGCACGGTGCTGGCGGTGTCCACATGGGTCGCGAGCACCACGCGGATGCGGTGGTCGCGGTCGGCGCGCAGGGCATCCTCGACCTGTTGCGGGTCGACCGGGGTGCGGCGCCCGAAGTCGATCTGCGTCACCTCCAGTCCCAGTCCGCGCGCCATGTCTGCCCAGCCATGGCCGAAACGCCCTGTGGGTAGCGACAGCACGCCAGCGCCCGGGGCGCAGGTGTTGGCCAGCGCGGCCTCCCATGCGCCATGCCCGTTGGCGATGTAGATCGCCACATGCTGGCGGGTGCAGGCTGCGGCGCGCAGGTCGCGGACTAGGTCCGGCATCATGTCCGGAAGCGCGCCTGCATAGATGTTCGGCGCGGCCTGGTGCATCGCGTTCAACACCCGGTCAGGAATGACCGACGGGCCGGGAATGGCCAGATAGCGCCGCCCGCGCCCAAGATTCGGCAAGATGTCGGAAGGCATCGGGGCTCCGCCAGAATGTTACAGGGTGAACAGGACAACCGGTGAGCACGATCAATGGTCCCCACCAGCAAAGGTGTTGCGTGCGCCGACGCGCGCTAGGGGCTCTCGCGCCGGATGGTGTCCCCAAGTTCAAGACGCGGAGAAAGTTCGATCCGCGTGCCGCCGATCACGTCATCCGTGCGCAACCCTGCCACGATCCCCGCAGCGCGCTCCCCGATCTCGCGTCGACAGGCGTCCATGGTGGCCAGCCGGATCGACAAGCCATCCAGGATTTCGAGCCCGTTGAACCCGGCAAGTCCCAGCCGCCCGGGCACATCGATGCCTTTTTCGAGACAGCACAGCAACCCGCCCGCGCCGATCATGTCGTTGGAATAGTACAGGAAGTCCAGATCGGGTGTGCGGTTCAGCATGGCCTCGGTCATCTGCCGACCCTTCAGCAGCGCCGAACCGCCTGCGTAATACTCGGTATCGGCCAGTTCCAGCCCTGCCTCGCGCAATGCATCGCTGAACCCTTCAAGGCGTTTGCGGGCGCGGTGGTCATCAGGCATCTTGGTGCCCAGAAAGCCGATCCGCCGGTACCCGGCGGCGATGATCGCGTGGGCCATCTCGCGGCCCGCGCGCCGGTGCGAAATCCCAACGACCGAGTCGATGGCGGTGCCGTCCACATCCATGATCTCGACCACGGGGATACCCGCGCCCGCCAGCATCGCACGCGAGGCGTCGCTGTGTTCCAGGCCCGCCAGGATCACGCCGCTTGGCCGCCAGGACAGCATCTCGTACAGCACGTTCTCCTCGCGCTCGGCCAGATAGTCGGTGATGCCGAACACCGGTTGCAGGCCCGTGCCTTCGAGCGCGTCAGAAATGCCGCGCAGCACTTCGGGAAAAACCATGTTGCCCAGCGATGGGATGACGACCGTCACCAGGTTGACTTGCTGGCTGGCCAGCGCGCCCGCGATCTTGTTGGGGACGTAGCCTAGCGCCTTGGCCGCAGCGAGCACCCGCTCGCGTGTGGCAGGCGACACATCGGTGCGATTGCGCAGCACGCGGCTCACGGTCATTTCGCTGACCCCGCAGGCTTCGGACACGTCGCGCAGCGTTAGCGGCCGACGGGGTGCAGTGGGTGGAGACGGGGACAAGGGCGCACCCTTTGCTGTTCTGGTTTGCTGCACCATCCATAGCCCCGTTGGCGCGCTGCGCCAAGACCTGCATCGCATCCCGCGCGCATCGAGAGACGTGACAATCCCGGTCCAAATCTGTATGCGCAATCTCAGGCCCCGTAGCTCAGCTGGATAGAGCGGCCCCCTCCTAAGGGGCAGGTTGCAGGTTCGAATCCTGCCGGGGTCACCAAAAAACTCAATAAAATATGGCGTTTTGTCAGGGGCTTGCAAAGGCGGCTGCAGAAACGCCCGTTTGATTCCCGGGGAAATCTGGGGCGGCAGACAGGATTTCTGTACAAAACCTGTACAAGTTGAGGCCGGTTT
>SKKS01000360.1 GCA_007123625.1 Paracoccaceae bacterium | reverse complement strand
CGCCGCCGCCACGGACCTGGAAGCGCTGCGCGAGGCGCTGGCGGCGTTCGAGCATTGCGAACTCAAGCGCGGGGCGCGCAATCTTGTCTTTGCAGACGGCAACCCGCAGGCGCGCCTGATGATCGTGGGCGAGGCCCCGGGCCGCAACGAGGACCTTCAGGGCCTTCCCTTCGTCGGCCAGGCAGGGCAATTGCTGGACCGCATGCTGGCCCCCATCGGGATGGCCCGCGATGCGCCCGATCCGGCGCGCGCGGTCTACATCACCAACATGCTGCCGTGGCGCCCGCCCCAGAACCGCGACCCCAGCGCGCAGGAACTTGCCATGATGCGCCCCTTCGTGGAGCGCCACATCGCGCTTGCGGACCCGCAGGTGGTGGTGCTCATGGGCCGGTTTGCCACCGGGGCCTTGCTGGACACCCGCGCAGGGATCACGAAACTGCGCGGCAACTGGCAAACGCTGCTGGGCCGTCCGTGCCTGCCGATGCTGCACCCGGCCTATCTGATGCGTAACCCCGCGGCCAAGCGCGACGCCTGGGCCGACCTTTTGTCCTTGCAAGCCCGCCTGAGGGAACCGTCATGAGCCGGATCGACGAGAAAAAGGAATTCATCCCCGTGCGCTTTGCGGTTCTGACCGTGTCGGACACCCGCGACCTGTCGGCCGACAAATCCGGTGACACACTGGTCGGGCGGATCGAAGGTGCGGGCCATATGCTGGCTGCGCGCGACATCGTGCGCGATGAACGTGACCGGATTGCCGCGCGCCTGCGCGACTGGTGTGCCGATCCCGGTATCGATGCGATCGTGACCACCGGCGGCACCGGCCTGACCGGGCGCGACGTGACGGTCGAGGCGCATCGCGACGTCTACGAGAAGGAGATCGAAGCCTTTGGGACGGTCTTCACCATCGTCTCCATGCAAAAGATCGGCACCTCCGCAGTGCAGTCGCGCGCTTGCGCGGGGGTCGCGCAGGGAACGTATCTGTTCGCGTTGCCCGGCTCTCCGGGGGCGTGCCGCGATGCGTGGGATGAAATCCTGCGCTGGCAGTTCGATTTCAGGCACCTCCCTTGTAACTTTGTCGAGATATTTCCACGTCTGGACGAGCATTTGCGACGGAAATGACGGATACACGCGTGAAGCACGGGTAAACCGACACCGTGCGGTCTGCGTACACGGCGCAGGGCACAGCTTGTAACAGGACCGGCACATGCGTTTTCTGACCCGCAGCCTTCTGGCGCTTTTTCTGACGGCGCTGACGCTGGGGCTGCTGGCCTATGCGGGCCATGTCGTGGTGGCGTCGGTACAGGAGCGCGCTGCGCAGGCGGATCGTCCGCAGACGGCGCGCGAACGTGCGTTCAGCGTGCAGGTCCTGACATTCGAGCCGGGCACCGTGGCGCCGGTGCTGTCGGCCTTTGGCGAGGTGCGCGCGCGCCGGTCGCTCGAGTTGCGTGCCCCAATCGGCGGGCGGGTGCTGGAGGTTGCTGCCGGGTTCGAGGATGGCGCCATGGTCCAAGCCGGGCAGTTGCTTTTGCGCATTGACCCCGCCGATGCGACCTCGGCGCGCGACATGGCGCTGTCGGACATGGCCCGCGCCGAAGCCGAGTTGCGCGACGCCGCGCGCGCGCTGGACCTTGCTGCCGAGGATGTGGCCGCCGCCGAAGCGCAGTTCGACCTGCGCCAGCGCGCGTTGGACCGACGCGAGAATCTGGCCGCGCGCGGCGTTGCCACCGAGGCGCAGATCGAAGAGGCCGAGCTTGCCCTGTCGTCGTCCCGGCAGGCGCTGGTATCGCGCCGTCAGGCACAGGCGCAGGCCGACGCCCGCCGCGCCCAGGCCGAAACCGCCCGCGACCGCCAGCGCATCACCCTGGCCGAGGCCAAGCGGCGCCTGGCCGATACCGAGGTCTTCGCAGGGTTTTCGGGCGTTCTGAGCGATGTGGCTACAGTCGAGGGCGGATTGGTCAGTGCCAACGAGCGGCTGGCCCGGCTGATTGACCCCGACGCGCTGGAGGTGGCATTCCGGATCTCCACTGCGCAATACCTGCGGCTGATCGATGGCGAAGGGCGGCTGATCGCCGCACCCGCGCAGGTTCTGCTGGAAGTCGGCGGCGCCGAGATCTCCAGCCCCGCGCGGCTGACCCGGGTGGGGGCGGCGCTGGGCGACGGGCAGTCGGGGCGGCTGATCTACGCCACGATCGAGGCGCCGCGCGGCTTTCGCCCTGGCGATTTCGTCACTGTGCGGACCGAAGAACCGGTGCTGGACAACGTAGCCCTGCTGCCCGCAACGGCGGTCGATGCACTGGGCAATGTGCTGGCGGTGAATGCGGACAATCGCCTTGAATCGCACCCGGTCGAAATCCTGCGCCGTCAGGGTGACAGCGTGATCGTGCGCGCCGGGGCCGATCTGACCGGACGCGCGGTGGTGCGCGAAACGGGGCCGATGCTGGGGGCCGGGATTCTGGTTAACCCGCAGCGCGCTGACGCCGCCGAAAGCGCCGCAGTTGAGACCCCGCAGATGGTCCGACTGGACCCCGCACGCCGGGCCGCGCTGATCGCGCAGGTCGAAGGCAATACCGGGATGCCCGAGCAGACGCGCGCGCGGCTGATCGTGCAGCTTGAACAGGACGAGGTGCCGGCGCAGATGCTTGAACGCATCGAATCTGGGCCGCGCGGGGGCTGAGCGGGATGGCACGCATCGCAGAGGCCACGCGCCAGCGGCTTCAGGTCAGCGCGCTGGGGATATTTCGCTATTTCGCGCGGCATCGCACTGCGGCGAACCTGTTGCTGGTGCTGATGCTG
>SKKS01000056.1 GCA_007123625.1 Paracoccaceae bacterium | reverse complement strand
TGGTGAACCCGAGCCAGCGGCGTGCCGCTGCGGCCCGACCAGGTTGCCCCGCACCCCGAGCAGTGCCATCATTGTGCGCCCGTTCTGGTCCGCCCCCACCGGGTGCGCGCATCGCCCCCACAGCGCGGGCAGGACGCTGCAGGGCCGCCAGAATCGGCCCGCGCGTCGATCTCCAGAACAGCCTCGGCACGCTTGCGCGCCTCGGCAACGAGGCCCTCGGCCTGGCGCAGCTCCTGCGGGGTCAGGCGGGCAAGCAGGCGGCCGAATTCGGTCGGATCGAAGCGGGGCATGGCGGGTCTCCTGGGGCCTCGGAAGGCTCAGCATACCTCACTGGCGCGAAAGAACAAAGAACGAACAAGCACGATTTGCTGACACCGCCGCCGCGGTCTGTCGCCGCAGTAGTGCTGTCCATCATTCACGCCCCCTCGTCGCCCAGTGACCTCTTCATCAGTTATGTCGAAACCAGCACCCCGGAGAGCGTCCAAGACGATGGAGCGTTTCGTCCGGCCATCCTCGGCTGCTTTCATGTCCAATGCGTGCTTTACGCGTCGCGGCACGGTCACCTACAGGGGGACTTCGTCCGAGTCAGGTTTATCTTTTCGCTGCGATGGCATGGCTCATGCTCCAATCATGAAATCAGCATTTCATGATTGCGCGAGTCTGGGAAAAGGTAACCTGTCGGAATTGCGGGCATTTCCTGCCGAACGGCGTGAACCAAACCAGATTCCGAACAAGCCGACGAGGTTTTCGTGACCGCCAATCGCCCGCTTGATGACATCTGCCTCTTGCCCATGTAGCTTCTGTTCAGCGCCCCTACCGGCAGGAGGCATGCCGAAAGCGCATCGCTTTTTGTTCAGTTCTGGGACATGTTCGTTGCGCGAAATGGGACATGTTTGTTGCGTGCTACACAAGGTTTCCGAAAGTAGCATGAAACAGGCGTTTTCGATGATGGGTATTCAAGAGGGTAAACCTGCCTGACTTACGTAAAACCATTTAACTTCATGCACTTACATGTAAAATTGGAGCGGGTAGCGGGAATCGAACCCGCACGACCAGCTTGGAAGGCTGGGGCGCTACCATTACACCATACCCGCCGCTCGGATGCAGAGGTAACGCCGCGCGCGCGTCACGTCAAGGCGCCACCGCGCCAGGCACTGCGCGCACCCGCGCCCCCCGCGAGGGGCAGAATCATTGCCCGCGCCCCTGCGCCCATGCTACGGGTAGTGGCATGACGCATCACGACCCCAACATCCGCCCCCGCATTCATGCGCTGGACGAAGGCGCGGTCAACCGCATCGCCGCGGGCGAAGTGGTGGAGCGCCCGGCATCGGCGGTCAAGGAACTGGTGGAGAACGCGCTGGACGCCGGCGCACGGCGGATCGAGGTCGCCTATGCCGAAGGCGGCAAGGCGCTGATCCGGGTCAGCGACGACGGGCATGGCATCTGGCCCGACGACCTGGCGCTTGCGGTCGCGCGGCACGCCACGTCCAAGATCGATGGCTCGGATCTGGTGAACATCCGCAGTTTCGGTTTCCGGGGCGAGGCGCTGGCCAGCCTGGGGGCCGTGGGACGGCTGAGTGTCACCTCGCGCGCGACCGGCGCGCCCGAGGCCGCGCAGATCACCGTGAGCGCGGGCAAGACAGGCCAGGTGCGCCCCGCAGCGCTGGGTCGTGGCACCATCGTCGAACTACGCGATCTGTTTCACGCAACACCCGCACGGCTGAAATTCATGCGCACCGACCGGGCCGAGGCACAGGCCATCGCCGAGGTGGTGCGCCGCCTCGCCATGGCCGAACCGCAGGCGGGCTTCACCCTGCGCGATGTCTCGGAAGGGGCCGACAGGGTACTTTTTCGCGTGGATCCCGCGGATGGCCCCGAGCCGCAGGCGCAGGCCGCTCGGCTGGCGCAGGTGATGGGCCGCGACTTTGCCGAGAACGCCATCACCATCGACGCCGCGCGCGACGGGCTGGCACTGGCGGGACAGGCGGCGCTGCCGACCTATTCGCGCGGCGCGGCGGTGGCTTTGCATGCGTTCGTGAACCGCCGCCCCGTGCGCGACAAGCTGCTGCTGGGGGCGCTGCGGGCGGCGTATTCGGACCTGCTGCCGCGCGACCGACATCCGGCGGTCGCGCTTTACCTGACCTGCCTGCCGGAGTTGGTGGACGTGAACGTTCACCCCGCCAAGACTGAAGTGCGCTTTCGCGACCCGGGAACCGTGCGCGGCTTCGTCATCGGTGCGCTGCGCCACGCACTGGCGGGGGCCGGCCATCGCACCGCGACCACCGTGGCCGGGGCCGCGCTGGGGGCGTTCCGGCCCGAAGGCGCGGCGCCCGCGCCTTACCTTCGCAACCTGCCCCACCGCCCCGGCGCCAGCGCGCTGGGCGCCAGCCACGCTGCACAGGCCCCACATGGATTCCAGGAGGCCGCACAAACCCAGTGGCGCGGCGCGGCGGCCGATTCGCGCGACCCGGCGCTGTTCGACGCCGCCCCGGGTGGCGGCACGGGGGCCGCTACGGGCACGGAGCCCGCGCGTGACACGGGATCAGAGACCTTTCCGCTGGGCGCAGCGCGGGCACAGTTGCACGGCACCTATATCGTGGCGCAGACCACGCGCGGCGTGGTGCTGGTCGACCAGCACGCCGCGCACGAGCGGCTGGTCTATGAACGGATGAAGGCCGCGCGCGCCGCCAACGGCGTGGCGTCGCAGGCGCTGCTGATCCCCGAAATCGTGGACCTGCCGCCCGAAAATGCCGCGCAGGTGGCCGAACACGCCGACGTGCTGGCCGCGCTGGGGCTGGTAGTGGAACCCTTCGGTGCGGGCGCCGTGGCGGTCCGAGAAACCCCCGCGATACTTGGTGCCGTGGATGCAAAGGCGCTGTTGGCCGATGTGGCCGATGAACTGCGCGACTGCGCGGACACAGCCGCTTTGGAAGCGCGCATCGACGCAGTGCTGTCGCGCATGGCCTGTCATGGATCGGTCCGCGCCGGCCGCGCGCTCAGGCTCGATGAAATGAACGCACTCCTGCGCGAGATCGAAGCCACCCCCCATTCGGGCCAGTGCAACCACGGGCGTCCGACCTGGGTTGAATTGCAGCTTTCCGACATCGAACGCCTGTTCGGACGCCGATAGGCCGTCCTGTCTGCCGCGCAGCCCCAGATGAACGCCCAAGCCCCCGTGCGACGTTAGCATGAGGGGCCACGCCGCGCAGGGGGCTTCTTCGCAGGCTCCGGCGCGGTGCGACTACGGACGCCCAGTTACCGGGCGCGCGGCGTCCGTAGCCTTGGGATATCTCAAATGCGCAAGAACGGCTGCGCCAGTCGCGGCAACCATCCGCTGAACCGCAACGGCGCGTCGGTCGCCGCCAGACAGATGCAATCCGGCCCGGGTTCCGCCACCGGCGTGTGCTGGGTTACCTCGGTCGCGATCTCGATGTCCCCGGCGCCAAATCGGTCGTGCTCGTCCCGGAACGCCCCCTGCAGCACCAGCGTCAGCTCGGTGCCGCGATGACCATGGTCGGGCACCGCTGTTCCGGCGGGGATGTACAACAAGCGCACCGAAGCTTCGCGGGACGTGGGCAGCACTGCCTGGCGCACGCCACCGCCGACGGGGCGCCAGCGAACCGCAGCCGGATCCCCGCCCACATAGTCGCGCAGCGGCGCCGGGAACACTGGCTGTTCTTCTGGTGCAAGGGCCTGGGTTATGGCCGAGGCGGGCCTGTCCTGCGCGTCCTTCCACGCGGCGATCCGCGCAAGCGTGGCATCCAGCGATCCGGCGGAAAGGTCGATCGCACCGTCCATCTTTTCCAGCAACGCGCCACCGACGGCATCATAGCTTTCCAGCCGGGCGCGGCACTCGTCGCAAAGTGACACATGCGTGGCCACGACAAGGCTGAACGCCTCGGGCAATGTCCCGGCGGAATAGGCCATGAGCAATTCATCGGTAATATGGTGCCTGATCATTCTCGGATACTTTCTCGTGACATTGTGTGGCGCAAGCGGTCGAGCGCCATGCGAATTCGCGATTTTATGGTGCCCAGCGGCAACCCGGTTGCCTCTGCGATCTCGGAATGGCTCAGGTCGCCGAAATAGGCGCGCTCGATAAGCACGCGCTGTTTTTCCGGCAACTGCTCAAGCGCCTGCGACAGACGGGCCGTTTCCTGCTGCATCACCAGCGCATCGAGCTGATCCGGTTCCGCCTCGGGCCCCCAGGTCAGATCCTCGGGCTCGGGGCGGCGCTGGCGGCGCAGCATGTCGATCCGACGATTCCGTGCGATGGTGAAAATCCATGTCGCGGCACTGGCGCGCGCGGGATCGAAAGATACGGCCTTGTGCCACACCGTTGCCATCACATCCTGCGCACATTCCTCGGCCATTGCCGCATCCGCCCCCGATTTCATCAAGAATGCCTTCACCCGGGGTCCGAAATGCTCGAACAACCTGGCGAAGGCTGCGGCATCGCCCGACACCGCCACCTGACGCAATTCCAATGCCCATTCAGGCAATTCCTCGACCTGCTCTTTCACGCTACACTGTCCCCGCGATGCAGGCATTCTTGCCCGCTGCTCCCGAGCATAGGTCCGGTGCGCACGAAGTTCACCCGAATTTTCCGCGATACGCGCAAGGTCGAACATGCATCGTTTACGCGGCAGCACGAGAGGTGGATCACTCGAATCGACGAGGCGTGTGTAAAAAAATAATGACACCTCTGTCAGGCACGATAAGCATGCTGCTGTGCGGAAATCTGTCATCCGCGCCGCGCTCAGCCGCGTATCTGTTTACAAGACGCCAGACCGGAGCCCTGCATGCCTTTTGAACATCTTGAAACACCCCGCCGCCGGATTGCCGTGATCGGTGGGGGCATTACCGGGCTGTCTGCGGCCTATCATCTGGCCGATTCCCACGATGTGGTGCTATTCGAGGCTGAGACCCGCCTGGGCGGGCACGCCCGCACGTTGGTGGCGGGCAAACGCGGCGATCAGCCGGTGGACACCGGGTTCATCGTTTTCAACCATGTGAATTACCCCGGGCTGCTGCAGATGTTCCGGGCACTCGATGTGCCTACGGCGCCGTCGAGCATGAGTTTCGGCGCCTCGTTCGATGGGGGGCGTTGCGAATATGCGCTGTCCAGCCTGGATGCGATCTTTGCAACGCGCAGGAATATCGCCGACCCGCGTTTCCTGCGCATGATCCGCGATATCGTGCGCTTCAACCGCGACGGGCTGGCCGTCGCCGAAGGCACGGACATGACCATCGGCGACCTGCTGGCCGCAATGCGCACCGGGCCGTGGTTCCGCGACCGGTACCTGCAGCCGTTTTCGGGCGCGATCTGGTCCACGCCCACGGCGCGCATCATGGATTTTCCCGCCGCCGCGATGATGGCGTTTTTCCGCAATCACGGACTTCTGGGCTACAACGGACAGCACCAGTGGCACACCGTACAGGGCGGCTCGCGCGAATATGTGTCGCGCCTGGCGCGCAACCTGCGCAATCGCGGCGTGGACCTGCGCACCGGTGCCGTCGTGGCCGGCGCGCGGCGCACGCCGGTCGGGGTTGAGGTGCGTGCGCGGGGCTGCGAATGGGATGCCTTTGACGAGGTGGTCTTTGCCACCCATTCGGATGTGACCCTGCGCCTTCTGTCAGATGCCACCTCGTCCGAGGCCGCCGCACTGGGGGCAATCCGGTTTCAGTCCAACGAAGCAGTCCTGCACCGCGACACAAGCGTGATGCCGAAGCGGCGCAAATGCTGGGCAAGCTGGGTCTATACCGAGCGCGGACCGCAGGACCGCGCGCGGATTTCGCTCAGCTACTGGATGAACTCGCTCCAGCCAATCCCGCACGATGACCCGCTGTTCGTGACCCTGAACGCCACCACTCCGGTGCGCGAGGACCTGATTCACGACACTTATAGCTTCGATCACCCGCTGTTCGATCTGGCGGCGCTGGATGCGCAAAAGGCGCTGGCCGCCATGAATGGCACCGCCAACACATGGTTCGCAGGCGCCTGGATGCGTAACGGCTTTCACGAAGACGGCTTCGCCACCGCGGCCGAAGTCGCCCATGCCATTCTTGCGCGTGACGTCCGCACACCGGCCGTCGCATGAGCGGCGCCGAGCATATTGCCGGGCGCACCTTCCACGGGCGCCGGGGCGGCGTGGCCAACCGCTTCACCTATTCGGTGGACTATGTGCTGATGGATGCCGAAGCAACGCCCCGGCTGCCGCTGCTGATGTCGCGCAACCACGCAAACATGTCTGCGCTGCACGACAGCGATCACGGCGGCGCGCCGGGCAAGGGGCGCGGCGCCGCTTGGGTGCGCGAGGTGCTGGCCGCGCAGGGTATGGCGCCTGTGACCGGCGGGCGCGTTCTGTTGCTGGCCCAGCCGCGCATTCTTGGCCATGTGTTCAATCCTGTCAGCTTCTGGCTGTGCTACGATGACACGGACGCGCTGCGGGTGGTGATCGCCGAAGTGACGAACACCTATGGCGACCGGCATTCGTACCTGTGCCACCGCGACGATCTGGCGCCGATCGACTCCGCAGATACGCTGGCGGCGCGCAAGATGATGCATGTCTCGCCCTTTCAGCCGGTCGAAGGGGATTACAGCTTTCGCTTTGGCGTGAGCGCGGATGCGGTCAACATCCGCATCGACTACGGGCGCGGCAATGGTGGGCTGGTGGCCACGCTGGTCGGCCCGCGCAAGCCCCTGAGAAACCGCACGATCCTGTGGTCGCTGCTGCGCCGGCCGATGGGATCGCGCCGCGTTCTGGCGCTGATCCACTGGCAGGCGCTGAAACTGTGGTGGCGCGGTGCAACCTTCCGCGCCCGTCCCACCCCGCCCCCGAACGAGGTATCGCGATGAGCGACACCGCCGCCCCTGCGCTGACGTCTGACCGGACCGGCACCGGCCTGCCCGCTTATGGCGTGTTTGCGGGGCTGCTGGCGATGGCGGGGCTGCCCATCTATATCCACGCTCCGAAGTTCTATGTCGATGAGTTCGGCGTCAGCCTGGCCGCGCTGGCAGGCGCATTGTTCGTTCTGCGACTTCTGGATTTCGTGCAGGACCCGGCGCTTGGCTGGCTGGCCGCGCGGCTGCGCGCAGTGCGCGGGCTGGCGGTGGCCGTTGCGGGCGGTGTGATGGCGCTGGCAATGCTGGGGCTGTTTGCCGTCCCTCCGCCCATCGCGCCGGTGCTGTGGTTCGCGCTGATGCTGACGGCGCTGTTTTCGGCCTTCAGCTTCCTGACCATTGCGTTCTATGCCACCGGCACGCGCAAGGGCGCGGCGCTGGGCACCGAAGGCCATGTCAGGCTGGCAGGCTGGCGCGAGACCGGCGCGCTTCTGGGGGTGTGTCTGGCGGCAGCCGCGCCAAGCGCGCTTGTGCTGCTCAGCGACCGTCCCTTTGCAGTGTTCGCGCTGGGCTTTGCGGCACTTGCCGCATTGGCGGTCTGGGCGATGGCCGGGGAATGGGCGCGCTATCCCGCAGCACCCGACGCGGCATCCGATGTCGGCGCCGGTTTCGGGCTGGTCCTGTCTGACGCGCAGGCGCGGCGGTTGCTGATCGTTGCTTTTCTGAACGCGACGCCGGTGGCCGTGACCTCGACCCTGTTCCTGTTCTTCGTCGAAAGCCGCTTGGCGGCACCGGGTTGGGAGGGGCCACTGCTGATCCTGTTCTTCCTGGCCGCAGCCGGGTCGGCGCCGGTCTGGGCGCGGCTGGCGCGGCGCTTCGGGGCGAAGCGGGTGCTGCTGGCAGGGATGGGCGTTGCCGTTCTGGCCTTTGCTGCCGTGCCGTTCCTTGGACCCGGCGATGTGGCGCTGTTCGCAGGCGTCTGCCTGTTGACCGGGGCCGGGCTGGGCGCGGATCTGACGCTGCTGTCGGCGATATTCTCACGCCGCATGGCGGCGATCGCGCCCGACGCAGCCGGGGGGTTCGGACTTTGGGCCTTTGTCACCAAGGCGACACTGGCCATCGCGGCGATTACCGTCCTGCCGCTGCTGCAGGCGGCGGGCTTCTCCTCGGGCACCGACAACACGACGCAGGCGCTTGCCATGCTGACCCTGCTTTACGCCGGGCTGCCCTGTATTCTGAAAATTGCGGCCATGACACTTCTGGCCGCCACCCCCATGAAGGAGGGATAAGTCATGAACACGCTTGGCGTATTGATTCTGGGCATGGCGCTTGCTGTCGCGCTTTACATGCTGGCGCAGCGTTTCGCGCTGGGTTTTCAGGCGCAGCGCCCCGCCGACTACGCCGACCGCACCCCGCAGGTCGATATCCGCGAGGCCCTCAACGGCCCGCTGCTGTGCGAAGGCGTGATCTATGGACCGACCGGGCGCGTGACATCGCGCTTCGTGGCCGATTTCGACGCGCATTGGGACGGGAACCGCGGCTTCATGACCGAACGCTTCCGCTACGACAGCGGCACCGAGCAAACCCGTGAATGGCGCCTGACACTGGGCAATGACGGCAACATCCGCGCCGAAGCCGACGACCTGGTAGGTCCCGGCGAAGGGAAGCAGCAAGGTTCGGCAGTGCACCTGAACTATCGCATACGGCTGCCCGAAAGCGCCGGGGGACACACGCTGGACGTCAACGACTGGATGTACATGGTCGAGAACGGCACCATCATCAACCGCAGCCAATTCCGCAAGTTCGGGATCAAGGTTGCAGAACTGGTGGCCACCATGCGCCGCAAACCGGCATGAGGCGCCTGAGCGGCAAGCGCTACTGGCTTGTGGGTGCGTCCGAAGGGTTGGGCCGGGCGCTGGCGCTGGGGCTCAGCCGCGCCGGCGTGGAGCTTGTGCTCAGCGCCCGTGACACCGACCGCCTTGAGGCGCTGGCGGCCGATCTTCCGGGCAATGCCCAGGTCGTAGCCTGCGATGTGTCCGACCGGGCGTCGGTCATGCAGGCGGCACAAGCTGCGGGAGACCTGGACGGTGTGGTGTTTCTGGCCGGGGTCTACTGGCCCTTCGGCGCCAAGGACTGGAACGCCGAGCAGGCCGAGACCATGATCGATGTGAACTTCATCGGCGCGGCGCGCGTGCTGGGCGCGGTAATTCCGGGCTTCGTGGCGCGCAAGCGTGGCCATGTCGTGATCACCGGCAGCCTGGCCGGGTTCGCGGGGCTGCCGGGGTCCATCGGCTATGGCTCGTCCAAGGCCGGGCTGATGCATCTGGCCGAATCGATGCACGCGGATTTGCGCGGCTCGGGCGTGGACGTGCAACTGGCGAACCCGGGCTTCATCCGCACGCGACTGACCGACAAGAACGATTTCACCATGCCGTTTCTGATGGAGCCCGACAGAGCCGCCGCCGAAATGCTGACGCTCATGCGCTCGGAACGGTTCAGCCGCAGTTTCCCCTGGGGGTTTTCGCTGGTGTTCCGGCTGGGGCGCCTGCTGCCGGACGCGCTGTATTTCCGGTTGTTCGGGGCGAAATCGTGATGTGCGCGCGGTGCGGTCGTACCGACGCCGATAGCGGTTGCACCGACGCCCGCGCTGCGCGACACTGACGCAGCCAATCCGCATAGGAGGTGCGTCATGGAGATCAGCGCCCGCAAGGTCGTGCACATCATCTTTCAGTCCCGCGAGGGGCGCATGGCCCAGCAGGAGCTGCGCGTCTTCATCGAAGGGTTGAATACAGACGAACAAGCCGCGCTGGTGGCGATCGCCTGGATCGGACGCGGCGCCTTCGAGCCCGAGGACTATGCCGAGGCCGTTGCCACCGCCGAGGCCGAAGCGACCACACCGACGGCGGACTACCTGATGGGGATGCCGCACCTGGCCGAGAACCTGGAAGCCGGGCTGGACGCACTGGGGGTCGATGTGAGCGGCGAGGAAGAGGATTTCCTCTGACCGCAGCGCCGGGCAGCAGATGGCGGTATGGGGGGCCAGCCCCCCATCGCCCGGTGCCCGGGCGACTCCCCCCGGGATATTTCAGCACAGATGATGGGCAGGAAGGCTTGTTTTCAGGCGGGGTGCGCGCTTGCGGGGTCCTGCGCCAGTTGCAGGCGCAACGCCGCCTGACGCGCAAAATCCGCGGTCAGCGCCTTGCGCCGGGCCGGGGCAAGGCGGGACTCGGGGCCGAGGGTGACGAGTTCGGCATCGAAGTCATCGGCGATCAGCACGCCGCAGCCCGGGGGCAGGATATCGGTGGGAAAGCCCGGCGGCACGGCCCAGAAGAAATGGTCGCACCAGTCCAGATAGCCCTGCCACTTGCGATCGGCGGCCAGATCGGCGCGGCTCGATTTGCATTCGACGATCCAGACCTGGCCACGCGGGCCAAGGGCAATCACATCGACCCGCAGGCCCCGGGCGGGAACGTATTCCAGAAGCGAAGCAAAGCCCTGCGCCCGAAGATGCCGCGCAACACCGCGGGCAATGCGCTGGCCGGGAGCGCACAACCGGGCGGCGTTCGTCAGGCGGGCGTCTGTCAGGGGACCGAATTCGGGCATATGTGGAAATATGAACAAAACAGAAACAAAAGCAACCCTTGCACAGGCGGTCCGCGCATCCTATCTGTGGGGTGGCGGGTTCTGCTCTTCGCGTGTGCGGTCCTTTTCCAGTGGCCGATAAGCATTTCCGAGGGAGCTGGCTCTGGCGGGGTCCTGGCCTCGTTATCTGGCGCCCACCTGTAAATACAGGCTCT
>SKKS01000483.1 GCA_007123625.1 Paracoccaceae bacterium | reverse complement strand
TGCTGGTGCTGACGGGGCTGAACCTGCTGCGCCGGGCGTTCTTCGGATAGAGTGTGTCCGGCAATGAAAAAGCCGGGCAAATGCCCGGCCTCATGATCAATGGCGCGCGCCTTGGCGCCCCTGGTCAGCGACCGACGCCGCTGGGTTCCGTTTCGCCGCGATATTCGCGCGGCTCACGCGGTTCCCGCGGGGGGCGCCCGATCACGTCGCGCAATTCGTCGAGTTCGATGAAATTGTCAGCCTGGCGGCGCAACTCATCCGCGATCATTGGCGGCTGGCTGCGGATGGTAGACACCACCGAAACCCGGACGCCCTGTCGCTGCAGGCTTTCCACCAGCGGGCGGAAATCGCCATCGCCAGAGAACAGTACCGCATGGTCCAGCCGGGGGGCCAGTTCCATCGCATCGACCGCAAGCTCGATGTCCATGTTGCCCTTGACCTTACGCCGCCCCATCGAGTCGGTGTATTCCTTGGCCGGTTTTGTCACCATGCTGTAGCCATTGTAATGTAGCCAGTCGACCAATGGCCGGATCGGCGAGTAGTCGTCGCTTTCCAGCAGGGCCGTATAGTAGAAGGCGCGCAGGAGCTTGCCCCGGCGCATGAATTCCTGCCGCAGGAGCTTGTAGTCGATGTCGAACCCCAGCGCCTTGCCTGCAGCGTACAAATTCGACCCGTCTATGAACAAGGCAAGCCGTTCGTCCTTGTAAAACATCTAAATGACCTTTCCTGAGTCCACCTGTGGAACTCTTGCTTTCCAGATTGGTTCCACGCCGTTAGTGGCATGCGCGAACACGTTGCATTATTTCGGGCTTAAATTATGGACCACGACCGAGAATACAACCTGACCCTCGTTGCGATTGGGGGTAATCTGGCGTCACAAAAGGATAGCCCGATTGAGCTGGTGCAGCAGGGGCTGGCTGCCGTCCGAGCGCTTGCCGTGGATGACTTTCGCGCGAGCAGGCTGTTTCGCACGCCTGCGTTTCCACGTGGGTCTGGACCGGATTTTGTCAACGCTGCGATGTCATTTTTTTCCGACATGGATCCGCAGACGCTGTTGGAGGCCCTGCACGAGATCGAAGCCGCTGCTGGCCGCACACGGGCACAACGGTGGGAGGCGCGCCTTCTGGACCTGGACCTGCTGGCGGTGGGTGGGCAGGTCCTGCCGGACGGGGCCGGGTTCCGGCATTGGGCCGGGCTGGATCAGGCTGCGCAGCAATCCGCCGCGCCGCAAGAGCTGATCCTGCCGCATCCGCGCCTGCATGAGCGCAGTTTCGTTCTGATGCCTCTGCTGGACGTGGCGCCGGACTGGCTGCACCCCGTGCTTGGCCGCAGCGTGCGGCAGATGTGCGCCGCGCTGCCAGCCGCAGAAGTCGCGCAAGTGGTGCCGATCGCGCCGGGCGCGGCGTGGACCGCGTGACGACAAGCGGTTGCGCCACGCCGTCGTCGCCGATGTGAAGTCGGCAGCGCTTGAAACACCGCGTCGAAACCTATATGTGGGGCTTTGAACTCCCCTAGATGTTGCTGGATTGGAGCGCCCATGGCCCGCGTGACGGTTGAAGATTGCGTTGACAAGGTACCGAACAGGTTCGAACTGGTGGCTCTGGCCGCTCATCGTGCGCGCGAAATCGCCGCCGGTGCGCCGATCACCGTTGACCGCGACAACGACAAGAACCCTGTCGTTTCCCTGCGCGAGATCGCGGACGAAACCCAGTCGGTGGAAGCGTTGCGCGAACGGCTGATCGAAAGCCTGCAGACCCAGATCGAGGTTGATCTGCCCGAAGACGACGACATGTCGCTTCTGCTGGGGGCAGAAAACGACAAGCCCGCCGTCGACGACATGTCCGAAGCGCAGATGCTGCGCGCGCTGATGGAAGCCCAGGGCAACCCGGGCTGATTCATGCCGCGCCCCGCGTCGGCGGTATCGAAGGTCAGCAGGTTCGCGTGATCGCGTTCGACGATCTCCTGGCGCTTGTGCGCACCTACAATCCGCACGCGGACCGTGATCTGTTGTGGCGCGCTTGGGACTATGGCGCGCAGATGCACACCGGCCAGAAACGCCATTCCGGCGAGCCCTATTTCACGCATCCGGTGGCGGTCGCGACAATCTTGGCTGAGATGCGGCTGGACGATGCCACGATCTGCACCGCCCTGATGCATGACACGATCGAGGACACCCGCTCCACCTATGCCGAGGTGGCGCGTATGTTCGGCGAGGAAATCGCCGAACTGGTTGACGGCGTCACCAAGCTGACCAACCTGCAGCTGTCCTCGTCCGAGGCCAAGCAGGCCGAGAATGTCCGCAAGCTGCTGATCGCCATGTCGCGCGATCTGCGGGTGATTCTGGTCAAGCTGGCTGACCGGCTGCACAACATGCGCACCATCCGTTCCATGCGCCCCGAGAAGCAAGCACAGAAAGCGCGCGAGACCATGGACATCTATGCCCCTCTGGCGGGGCGGATGGGCATGCAATGGATGCGCGAGGAGCTTGAGGATCTGTCCTTTCGGGTGCTGAACCCCGAGGCGCGCAATTCCATCCTGCGCAGGTTCATCACGCTGCAGCGCGAAGCGGGCGATGTGGTCCAGCGCATCACCAGCGACATCCGCACCGAATTGACCCATGCCGGGATCGAGGCCAGCGTATTTGGCCGCGCCAAGAAGCCGTTTTCGGTCTGGCGCAAGATGCAGGACAAGGAACTCGCGTTTTCGCGCCTGTCCGACATCTATGGCTTTCGCATCATCACCGCAGATGTGGCCGACTGCTACAGGGTGCTGGGCGTGATCCACCAGCGCTGGCGGGCGGTGCCGGGTAGGTTCAAGGATTACATCAGCCAGCCCAAGACCAACGGCTA
>SKKS01000142.1 GCA_007123625.1 Paracoccaceae bacterium | reverse complement strand
GGCCCAGGATGTTGTTGTAGTACCAGACCAGCTTGATGTTGGTTTCATTGGCATCCGACCCGCCCAGACCGAAATAGACGCGGCTCATGTGATCGGGGGCGCGATCCATGACCATTTTCGCCAGCCGGATCGAGGCTTCGGTCCCATGCCCGGCATAGGCGTGGTAATAGGACAGCTCGCGCGCCTGTTCGGCAATGGCGTCTGCGATCTCGGTCCGGCCATAGCCCACGTTCACGCAGTAAAGCCCCGCGAACCCGTCCAGCAGGCGATTGCCGTCACGGTCCAAGATATGGCAGCCCTCGCCCCCGGTGACGATCCGCTGCGGCGCCTCGCCGCGCGCGAATTGCGCCAGATGGGTGGAGGGGTGCAGGAAGTGATCGCGGTCCCATTTGGCAAGCTGGTCATTGGTCAGCATCGGATGCTCCTTGTCGCCTCTGGCGCGCGCGGGCGCCTTGTTTCGTGATGATCGGGAAGGGCGGTTCAGCGCCAGTCCCGGCAGACGTATTTGATATCGGTGAAAGCCTCCAGCCCCCAGCGCGCGCCTTCGCGCCCGATCCCGGCTTGCTTCATCCCGCCAAAGGGGATCGGCGCCCCGGTGACCTTGGTGCGGTTGACCGCCACCATGCCGAACTGCAGCGCCCGGCTGACCCGATAGATCCGGCGCGGGTCCATGCTGTGCAGATAGGCCACCAGCCCGTATTCGGTGGCATTGGCGGCGGTCACCACCTCGTCCTCGGTATCGAAGACGGTCACGGCGGCGACGGGGCCGAATGTTTCCTCGTGCATGATCAGCGCGTCATGCGGCACATCCACCAGCAGCGTCGGCTTGTAGAACAAGGACCCCAGCGGCGACCGTGCGCCGCCGGTCAGACAGCGCGCCCCGCGTGCGATGGCATCGGCGACATGGCTTTCCTGCTTGGCGACTGCGGCCTCGTTCATCAGCGGACCCAGGTCGGGGTCCTCCATTCCGGGGCCAAGCGTCAGCGCGCCGATCTTGGCGGCGAAACGTTCGCAGAACGCGGCATACTGGTTGCGCTGTATGAAGAAGCGGTTGGCCCCCAGACAGTCCTGTCCGGTTGTGGCGAACTTGGCCTTCACGGCTTCTTCCACCGCCTGGTCAAGGTCGGCATCGTCGAACACGATGAACGGCGCATGCCCGCCCAGTTCCAGCACCAGCCGCTTGACGGTGTCCGCGCCCTGGCGGAACAGAAGCCGCCCCACCTCGGTCGATCCCGTGAATGACAGCGCCCGCACGCGCGGGTCGCGCATCCATTCCCCCACGATCTCGGGCGCGTGGCCCGGCACCACATTGAACACCCCCGCCGCAAGACCCGCGCGTTCGGCCAGCACCGCCAGCGCCAGCGCCGACAGCGGCGTTTCGGCCGACGGATGCACCACGCAGGTACAACCCGCCGCCAGCGCGGCCGCGGCCTTGCGGGTGATCATGGCACAGGGAAAGTTCCACGGCGTCACCAGCGCGGCCACGCCGACGGGTTCGCGCCAGACCTCGACCTCGGCATCCGGCAGGTGCGAGGTCACGCCCTCGATATCCGGGCGCTTGGCTTCCTCGGCGTAGAATTCAACGAAGCTTGCGGCATAGTCGATTTCGCCCAACGCTTCGGCCAGGGGCTTGCCCTGTTCGGCGACCATGATCCGCGCCAGATCCGCGCGCGCCGCCACGATCAGGTCGAACCAGCGCCGCAGCGCCGCGCCGCGCGCCTGCGGGAGCGCCATCGACCACCCGGCAAAGGCCGCCTGCGCCGCGTCCACCGCCGCGCGCGCGGCGTCTGTATCCAGCTTTGCTACCTCGGCCACGGTGGCGCCACTGGCCGGGTCTGTGACCGCGAACCGGGTCGCGCCCGCGACCCACTGCCCGCCGATGAACCCGTCCACGCGCAACAGGTCCGCGTCCTGCAACGCGTCCGCCAGTACCGCGGTCACCGTCTTCCGAGCGCTCTTGCCCATCTACCCCTCCTATCGCGCCCGTGCCTGCCGCCCGGGCATCATCTGTGCAAAAATATCCTGGGGGAGTCGGTGCCCGCACCGACGGGGGCAACGCCCCCACACTCCGCCTGTGCCCGGACACTACCCCGACGCATGCAGGCGATCCGACCCCGCGCACCCGCCTTCCGGCAGCAGGATCGTCTTTCCGAAGGCGCGTTTCAGGACGATCCGTCGCGCAACGTGCGCAACGGTGGCGGGCCGGATTTCACCGGCTTGGTCACGATATAGCTGTAGTAACGCTTCACCCCGGCGCGACTTTCCAGCAACCCGTCCATAAGCGTCTGGTATGCGGCCACATCCGGGGCGATCACCTGCATCAGGTAATCATATCCGCCGCCCAGTGCCCAGCAGGCGGTCACCTCGTCGATCCGCGCCACCGCACGTTCAAAGGCTTGCAGGCTTTCGGCGCGGTGGGTGTCCAGTTCCACCATCACGAAAACCGTCACATGCGGCGCGATCCGCTCCAGCGAGACCTCGGCGCGAAAACCCCGGATCAGGCCCGCGCGCTGCATCCGGTCCAGCCGCTGCCAGCAGGGCGTGGGCGACAGGTTCACGCGCCGCGCCAGTTCGGCCTTGGACAGCCGCCCCTCCCGCGCAAGGATCGACAGGATTTCCAGATCGCGGTCATCAAGGGCAAGGCGGTTCATGACGCCATCTTCCCCGGCGCAGGGAAAGTGTCAATCGGCGCCGGAGATGCGGGGCAGCAACCGGGCAGCAACCGGGCGCGCGGGGCGGTGCCCGATGGTGTCGAATCGCCGCGCCGCCTATGCTCGTGCGGACAATGGTCTGGTTCCTGCTCCTCCCGCGCCTTCTTGCGGCGGCTGCGCTCGCCGTGTCCCTTCTGGCCGGCCCGGCCGCCGCCTGCCGTCTGGCG
>SKKS01000266.1 GCA_007123625.1 Paracoccaceae bacterium | reverse complement strand
TGCCGCGCCACCGCCATCATCAGCGCTATGGCGTGTTCGGCGGTGGTGACCGAGTTGCCGAAGGGTGTGTTCATGACGATCACCCCCTTCTTCGATGCCGCAGGAATGTCCACGTTGTCGACGCCGATGCCTGCCCGGCCCACGACCTTGAGACGGGGCGCGCGTTCCAGCAGCTTCGCCGTTACCTTGGTGGCCGAACGGATCGCCAGGCCGTCATAGTCGCCGATGACCTGCGCCAGCTTTTCCTTGTCCTTGCCCAGCGACGGGTCAAAGGTCACGTCGATGCCGCGGTCGCGAAAGATCTGCACGGCGGTTTCCGACAGCTTGTCGGACACAAGTACCTTGGGTGCCATGAGTCTGGCTCCTTTGAAAACGAATGGAATGTGAAACGGACGGGCGCGGCCCGCCCGGCAAGCCCTCAGACCGCTGCGTCCAGGGCGGCGCGCTCGGTGTGATACGCCCAGTCGATCCACGGCATCAGCGCCTCGATGTCCGCGGTTTGCACCGTGGCGCCGCACCAGATACGCAGTCCCGGGGGCGCGTCGCGGTATGCGCCGATATCGAAAGCCACACCTTCGGCCTCCAGCCGCTTGGCCACCGCCTTGGCAAAGGCCGCGCCATCGGTGATGGCGGGGTCCGTGAACTTGAGGCAGACGCTGGTTGTGGACGCGGTCGCCGGATCTTCGGCCAGATTCGCAATCCAGTGGTGGCGCTGGCAGAAGCGCGCGATCACATCGGCATTCGCGTTGCAGCGCGCGACCAGCGCCGACAGGCCGCCGATCCCCCGCGCCCAGTCCAGCGCAACCAGATAATCCTCGACCGCCAGCATCGATGGGGTGTTGATGGTTTCGCCCTTGAAAATCCCCTCGATCAGCTTGCCGCCCTTGGTCAGACGAAAGATCTTGGGCATGGGCCATGCGGGCGTCCAGCTTTCCAACCGCGCGACCGCGCGCGGCGACAGGATCAGCATGCCGTGTGCAGCCTCGCCGCCCATGACCTTTTGCCACGAGAAGGTGACCACATCCAGCTTGTCCCACGGCAGGTCCATGGCGAATGCGGCTGAGGTGGCGTCGCAGATCGTCAGCCCGGCGCGGTCCGCGGGGATGGCATCGCCGTTCGGCACCCGCACGCCCGAGGTGGTGCCATTCCAGGTGAACACCACGTCCTTGGCGTAATCGACCTGCGTCAGATCGACGATGCGCCCGTAATCGGCACTGCGCACGGTGGCATCGAGCTTTAGTTGCTTGACGACGTCGGTCACCCACCCGGCGCCGAAGCTCTCCCACGCCAGCATTTCCACGCCGCGCGCGCCCAGCAGCGCCCACATGGCCATTTCCACCGCGCCGGTGTCCGACGCGGGCACGATGCCGATGCGGTAGTCATCGGGCACGCCCAGGATCTCGCGCGTGCCGTCGATGGCAGCCTTGAGCTTCGTCTTGCCCACGGCAGCACGATGCGACCGGCCCAACGGCGCGTCCGATAACATGTCCACGGAAAATTCGGGGATCTTGGCACAAGGGCCAGAAGAAAAACGCGGATTGACCGGCCGCGTTGCCGGTTGAGCGGGTACTGACATGGTATCCTTCCAGATATTCGCCCCTCGTTGGGGAGGGGTGTCCCACCGCCGGACTTAGACCTGCGGCCGTGGCTTTGCAACAGGATTGTTGCTGGAAGGATGGGCAGCGCCAGCACCGTGCAAAATGCAAACGGGGCGGCCCTGAGGCCGCCCCGTCACGATTGCCGCCGCTTCCGCAGGCTCAGACGGCACTTTTCAGCGCATCGGTCAGATCGGTACGTTCCCAGCTGAACCCGCCATCGCTTTCCGGCGCGCGACCAAAATGGCCATAGGCGGCGGTGCGCGCATAGATCGGGCGGTCGAGTTGCAGATGCCTGCGGATGCCGCTGGGTGTCAGGTCCATCACCTGCGCCACGGCGGTTTCGATGTCCGCATCCGGCACAGCACCGGTGCCGTGGGTGTCGACATAGATCGACAGGGGCTTGGCCACGCCGATGGCGTAGCTGACCTGCAGCGTGCAGCGCCGGGCCAACCCGGCGGCGACCACGTTCTTGGCCAGATAGCGCGCGGCATAGGCCGCCGAGCGGTCCACCTTGGTCGGATCCTTGCCGGAAAACGCTCCGCCGCCGTGGGGTGCGGCGCCGCCATAGGTGTCCACGATGATCTTGCGACCGGTCAGCCCGGCATCGCCGTCGGGCCCCCCGATCAGGAACTTGCCGGTCGGGTTCACCCACCATTCGGTGCCGCCGTTCAGCCAGCCATCGGGCAGCACGTCTTCGACATAGGGGCGAATCAGGGCCTGCACATCGGCACTGGACAGTGACGCGTCCAGATGCTGGTGCGAAACCACAAGTTGCATCACTTCGACCGGGCGGCCATCCTCGTAGCGGATGGAAAGCTGGCTTTTCGCATCCGGGCCCAGCATGCCCAGCTCCCCCGATTTGCGCGCCTCGGCCAGCCGCCGCAGGATCGCATGGGCATAAAGGATTGGTGCGGGCATGAGTTCGGGCGTTTCATCGACGGCATAGCCGAACATGATGCCCTGGTCGCCCGCGCCTTCGCGGTTCACGCCCTGCGCGATATCCACGGACTGCTCGTGCAGAAAATTCAGCACATGGCAGGTGTTCCAGTGGAACTTTTCCTGCTCGTAGCCGATGTCCCGGATGCAGTCGCGCGCGATCTCGGGGATGCGGCCCATCACGTCCTTCAGCCGGTCCGCGCCGGTGCGCCCGTTCCGGTCCGGAAGGCCGATCTCGCCGCCGATCACCACCAGCCCCGAGGTGGCGAAGGTCTCGCACGCCACGCGGGCGTGGTCGTCCTCGGCCAGCAGATAATCCAGCACCGCGTCGGAAATCCGGTCACAGACCTTGTCCGGGTGCCCTTCGGAGACGGACTCCGAGGTGAAGATGTAATTGTTGCGGCTCATGCCCTTGTGTCCCTCGTAGTGCGTCGGCGTCAGTAACGGTAATGTTCGGGCTTGAACGGCCCTTCGGGCGCCACGCCGATATAGCTTGCCTGATCATCCGACAGCTCGGTCAGGCGCACGCCGATACGCTCCAGATGCAGGCGCGCCACCTTCTCGTCCAGCGCCTTGGGCAGGACATAGACCTTGTTTTCGTAGGAATCGCCCTTGGTCCAAAGCTCGATCTGCGCAAGCACCTGGTTGGTGAACGACGCGGACATCACGAAGCTGGGGTGGCCGGTGGCATTGCCAAGGTTCAGCAGCCGCCCTTCGGACAACAGGATCATGCGGTTGCCCGAAGGCATCTCGATCATGTCCACCTGTTCCTTGATGTTGGTCCACTTGTGGTTCTTCAGCGCGGCGACCTGAATCTCGTTGTCGAAATGGCCGATGTTGCCGACGATGGCCATGTCCTTCATCTCGCGCATGTGGTCGATGCGGATGACGTCCTTGTTGCCGGTGGCGGTGATGAAGATGTCCGCGCGCTTGAGCACATCCTCCAGCCGAACCACCTCGAACCCGTCCATGGCGGCCTGCAGCGCGCAGATCGGGTCGGCCTCGGTCACGACAACGCGGGCACCCGCGCCGCGCAGCGAGGCGGCCGAGCCTTTGCCCACATCACCATAGCCGCAGACCACAGCCATCTTGCCGGCCATCATGGTGTCGGTGGCGCGGCGGATGCCGTCCACCAGCGATTCCTTGCAGCCATACTTGTTGTCGAATTTCGACTTGGTGACGCTGTCGTTGACGTTGATCGCAGGGAAGGGCAGGTGCCCCTTTTCCATCATCTGATAGAGCCGGTGCACACCTGTGGTGGTTTCCTCGGTCACACCCTTGATGGCGTGGCGCTGTTTCACGAACCAGCCCGGGGTTTCTGCCATCCGCTTGCGGATCTGCGCAAAAAGCGCCTCTTCCTCTTCGCTTGTCGGGTTGGCGATCAGGTCGTCCTCGCCTTCTTCCACACGCGCACCAATCAGCACATAAAGTGTGGCATCGCCACCGTCGTCGAGGATCATGTTCGCCGGGCCGTCCGCGAAATCGAAGATCCGGTCGGCATAGTCCCAGTATTCCTCGAGCGTTTCGCCCTTGACGGCAAAGACCGGCACCCCGGTGGCGGCAATGGCTGCGGCGGCGTGGTCCTGGGTCGAGAATATGTTGCACGACGCCCAGCGCACGTCCGCGCCCAGCTCCACCAGCGTTTCGATCAGCACCGCCGTCTGGATGGTCATGTGCAGCGATCCGGCGACGCGGGCGCCCTTGAGCGGTTTGCTTTCGCCGTATTCGGCCCGCAGGGCCATCAGGCCGGGCATTTCGGTCTCGGCAATATCGATTTCCTTGCGGCCAAACCCGGCAAGCGAAATATCCTTGATGATGTAGTCGGTCATATGCGCGGTCTCCGCTGGCATCGTGTTGCATCGGCAGGTAGCACTGTGCGGCGGCAAAGGCAATTCGACCGACGCCGCAGGTGTGTGTGCGACAAATCGTGTGGCGTTTTGCCCCGCGTTGCGCGGCCTGCCGCGGCTTGAACGGCAGATGTCGCTTCCGCCGATGGGAAGCACCACGAGGCTTGCGCCGCGCGCGAGGACGCGGCAGGTTCCCCCGGGCGCGTTTGATGCGGATTTGCAGAAGGTTCATTGCATGAGTGTTGTTTTCGTCACTGGGGGGGCGGGGTATATCGGATCGCATATGTGCAAGCTTCTGGCGCGCGCGGGTCATCAGCCCGTAGCGCTGGACAATCTGAGCACCGGTCGCGCCGAGGCGGTGCGTTTCGGCCCGCTGGAACAACTTGACCTGACCGACGCGGACGCCCTGCGCGCCGCCTTCGCCCGCCACCGCCCCGAGGTCGTGCTGCATTTCGCCGCCTTCAGTCAGGTCGGCGAGGCGATGGTCGAGCCTGGAAAGTACTGGCGCAACAATGTTCTGGGCGCGCTGACCCTGATCGAGGCGATGCTTGAAGCCGATTGCAAACGCATGGTATTCTCGTCAACCTGTGCAGTTTACGGCGAACATGATGGCGTGACGCTGGACGAGGACACCGCCCAGGCGCCGCTCAACGCCTATGGCGCGTCCAAGCGCGCGATCGAGGACATGCTGCGCGATTTCGGCGCCAGCCATGATCTGCGCGCGGTGGTGTTTCGCTACTTCAACGTTGCTGGCGCCGACCCCGAGACCGAGATCGGCGAGGCACACGACCCCGAAACGCATCTGATCCCGGTGATGTTGCAGGCGGTGGCGGGAATGCGCCACGAACTGATGATCCACGGCACCGATTATGACACGCCCGACGGCACTTGCATCCGCGACTATGTGCATGTGATGGATCTGGTGCGGGCGCATCTGCTGGGGTTGGAGTGGCTGGCGGCGGGGCGTGAAAGCCGTGTGTTCAACCTTGGCACAGGGCAGGGGTTCAGCGTGGGCGAAGTGATCGAACGCGCCGCTGCGGTGACCGGCGCGCCGGTGCCGGTGCGTTTCGGCCCGCGCCGGGCAGGTGACGCCACGCGGCTGGTGTCCGGCAGCCGCCGCGCCGACGCCGAACTGGGCTGGCGCCCCGAGGCCACGCTTGAAGACATGATCCGCGATGCCTGGGCCTGGCACAAGCGGCTGCATGGCAACAGCGCGCCCGACAAAATCGACTGAAACCGGAGGCAGGACAAGGATGCAGCAGATCGTTATCCTGACCGGGGCAGGGGTCTCCGCCGAAAGCGGTCTGGGCACCTTTCGCGACAAGGACGGGCTGTGGACGAAGTACGATCTGGAAGAGGTTGCCACCCCGCAGGGTTTTGCCCGTAACCCCGCGCTGGTACATGACTTCTACAACGCGCGCCGCGCGAACCTGCTGGCGGCGGCGCCCAACCCCGCGCATGTGGCGCTGGCGCGGCTGCAGGCCACGCGCCCCGGTGCCGTGACACTGATTACGCAGAATGTGGACGACCTGCACGAACGCGCGGGTGCGCGGGAGGTGATCCACATGCACGGGCAGTTGATGCGCGCGCGCTGCGCTGCCTGCGCCCATGTCTGGGACGCGCCGCCGGTCATGGCGCCCGATGACCCCTGTCCGTCCTGCGCCGCGCCCGCGACCCGCCCCGATGTGGTCTGGTTCGGCGAATTTCCCTATCATATGGAGCGCATCGGTGCCGCGCTGGAGCGAGCAGACCTGTTCGTGGCCATCGGCACGTCGGGCAATGTCTATCCGGCGGCGGGTTTTGTGCAGGAAGCGGCCATGGCAGGCGCGCGCACGCTGGAACTGAACCTGGAGTCTACCGCCGCACGCTTCGACGCAGTGCGCACCGGTCCGGCGAGTGTTGTCGTGCCCGCCTGGGTGGATGACGTGCTGGGGCAGGGTGCCGGGTAGTCACTCCGTTCCCCGCGGCGATTAGCCCCGCCCGCCGGTCAGCGACAGGAACACATCTTCAAGGTCCGCTTCCTCGCTGGCAATGTCGGTGATCACGCCGCCCGCGTCTTGCACGGCGGCGATCACGGCCCCCGCCGGAACACGGGTGCGCGGATAGGTCAGCGCCAGCAGCCCGCCGTCGCGTTGTTCCATCCGCACGCCTTCGGGCAGGGTGATCCCGGTGACCGATGCCTCGGTCCGGATCAGCAGGGTCTTGGCGTCCAGCGTCCCCAGAAGCCCTGCCATGCGATCGCGTGCCACCACCCGGCCATGGTCGATGATGGCGATTTCGTCGCACATCGCCTCCGCCTCTTCCAGGTAATGCGTGGTCAGGATGATGGTCATGCCGTCGTCGTTCAGCTTGCGCACGTTGGCCCACAGCATCTGGCGCAGTTCAATGTCCACCCCGGCGGTGGGTTCGTCCAGCACCAGCACCTGCGGGTGATGCACCAGCGCCTTGCCCAGCAGAAGCCGCCGCCGCATGCCGCCTGAAAGCGTGCGCGCATAGGCATCGGCCTTGTCACTCAACCCGATCAGGCTCAGGATATCCGCGGTGCGCCGCTGCGCCTTGGGCACGCCGTAAAGCCCCGCCTGCACTTCCAGCGCTTCGGCCGGGGTGAAGAACGGATCGATGTTCAGCTCCTGCGGCATGACCCCGATGGCAGCGCGCGACTGGCGCGGGTTCACGTCCTGATCGAAGCCCCAGATGCGGACCCTTCCGGCGGTCTTGATCACCAGCCCGGCAAGGATGTTGATCAGCGTCGATTTTCCCGCCCCATTCGGCCCAAGAAGGCCAAAGATCGACCCCGCCGGGATGTCCAGGTCCACGTCGTGCAGCGCGGTCTTGTCCGGGGACTTGCCGCTGGCGGCATAGACCTTGCGCAGGCCTGCGATTTCGATGGCTTGGTCGCTCACGCGCCGTCCTTTCCGATGCTGTTGCGGTCCGCCGTTCCGAGGTAACCGCCTCTTTGCCGGTCCCACATAACGCCGCTTGCGCCGGGAAAACAGGGGGCGGTTGCCTTGAACCACGGGAATGCGCCCGCTAGCCTGCCCGCATGTTCGCTACTCTAGCTGCAAGGGGAAAAGTCCATGGAACTGTTTACATCCTTTGAGGGGCGTATTGCGCGCGGGCAATGGTGGATCGGGGTGATCGCGCTGGTCGTGGCCGTGCTGGTGCTGCAAACGCTGCTGGCCATGGTCCTTGGTGCCGGGTTCTTCGGGCGGCTGGTAGTGTTCGCGGTGTCGCTGGCGTTCATTTACCCGGCGCTGGCGCTGGCCACGAAGCGGCTGGCGGACCGGGGCAAGCCGCCGATGCCCCGGCTGGCCCTGTTCTATGGGCCGGGTGTGCTGGTCATGCTTCTCGATACCTTTCGCATCGGTTACCGGCGGCTGGGTGATACCCCGGGCATGCCCTCGATGCAGATGGAAGGCATGCCGTCGCCCGACGCCATGATGCCCGGCGCGCTGCCGATGTTCGTTGGTTTCCTGGCGCTGGTGGCCGGGATCTGGGCGCTGGTGGAGCTGGGTTTCCTGAAAGGCGACGCGGAAGCGAACCAGTTCGGACCGCCGCCGCAGTGATGGTTCTGAAAGGCGTCGCGCGGGGCCTTGTCCGCGCGACGCCAGTGTCTATCATGTCCCCAACAGGATTCGCACGAAGGGTTTGCCCCAATGACCGACCGTCCCGCCCATGATGCCCCCGAAACCGAGGTGGTCAGCGCCTTCCGTGTCTGCTGCGATGGCGGCGAGGGCGCGCTGGGCCACCCGCGCGTCTGGCTGTCGATCCCGCTCGATACCGGCTGGGTCGATTGCGGCTATTGCGACAAGCGCTTCATCCACGAGGATTTCGCGGACGATCTGGGCCGGGCTGCCTGAAGTTCTGATTGCCGGGTGATCCGCAGCGCGGTCGCGCGCGCCTGCAAGCTGCGCTTGTGGGGCGTCAGCTCAGCAATAGCGGTACATCCCCGCACATGAAGTCACCATCCACCCGCCCGGTGGTCCGGTCCAGGAATTCGGTGATGTTGTGCCCGGACCACGCGCGGATGCGGTCGAAGCCGCTGATTAGCCCGGTGCCGCGCGCGGTGCCGGTTTCAATGTCCTGATAATAATAGATCATCCGCCCCGACAGCCCGTCATCGCAGGTAAACCGCACCCGGCCAAAGGCGATGTTTCGCCCACCGCCCATTCGCCGGTGCATTTGACACCGGTGTTGGTGACCCCGGAGAGGGTGCCGCGATCCCAGCCCACCGCGCGCCCCACGAACCAGACCCCTTCGCCGGGCATGCAGGCCAGCACCGGCGCGCAGCTTTCTGCGCTTCCCGGCGCCGGATCGCAGTCCGGCAGGTCCAGCGCGGATGCGGGCGCAGCGGTCCAGAAAGCTATCGTCAAGGCGGCAAGGGTTGGGTAGGAACAGGGTATCATGAATGCCTCGGGCTGAAACGGTCCGTGTAATGCGAAAAAGATAGGAGCGTGGCATGAGTTTCGGCAAGGGCTGCCATCTGCATCTGATCGACGGATCGGCCTATATCTTTCGCGCCTATCACGCGCTCCCGCCGCTGTCGCGTAAATCCGACGGGCTGCCGGTGGGCGCGGTGGCGGGGTTTTGCAACATGCTATGGCGCTATCTGGTCGAAAACGACAGCAGCGCCGATGCACCGACCCATGCGGCGGTGATCTTCGACTATTCGTCCAAGACCTTTCGCAACGACATCTACGACCTTTACAAGGCCAACCGCCCCGAGCCGCCCGAGGATCTGCGCCCGCAGTTCCCGCTGACCCGCGATGCCACGCGAGCCTTTAACCTGGCCTGTATCGAAATCGAGGACTATGAGGCCGATGACATCATCGCAACGCTCGCCCGGCAGGCGCGCGAGGCGGGCGGTCGCGTGACCATCCTGAGTTCGGACAAGGATCTGATGCAGCTTGTGGGCGGCGGCGTGGAAATGCTCGATCCCATGAAGAACCGCCCCATCGGGGTCGAGGAGGTCGAGGAAAAATTCGGCGTCGGTCCCGACCGCGTTGTGGATGTTCAGGCGCTGGCAGGCGATTCGGTCGACAACATACCCGGCGCACCGGGCATCGGGGTCAAGACAGCGGCACTGCTGATCAACGAATTCGGGGATCTCGATACGCTGCTGGAACGCGCGGGCGAGATCAAGCAGCCCAAGCGCCGCCAGACGCTGATCGACAATGCCGAACTGATCCGTATCTCGCGCAGGTTGGTGCTGCTGGATGACCAGACCCCACTGGAGTTCGGATTGAACGACCTGGAGGTGCGCGCCCCCGACCCCGAGGCGCTTCTGGGCTTTCTCAACGCGATGGAGTTCCGCACCCTGACCCGGCGCGTGGCCGAGAAATTCGACCGCGATCCGCCGCCCGTGCCCGAAACGCCTGCTGCCGGGGCGCAGACCGCGCCCGAAGTGACCGGCTTCGACACCACCGCCTATGAATGTGTGCGCGACATGGACGCGCTGCAGCGCTGGATCGGTGAAATCCAGGAGCTTGGCCATGTGGCCGTGGATACCGAAACCACCGCGCTGGATGAAATGCGCGCCGAACTGGTGGGCATATCGCTGGCCGTGGCGCCGGGGCGGGCCTGTTACATTCCGCTGGCGCACACAGTGGGGGATGGCGATCTGTTCGGCGGCGCGGAACTGGCCGAGGGGCAGATGGACCGCGACGCGGCACTGGCGGCGCTGAAGCCGGTGTTTGCGGACCCTGCGATCCTGAAGATCCTCCAGAACGCGAAATACGATGTAAAGATTCTGGCCCGGCAAGGGATCACTGTGGCGCCTGTCGATGACACCATGCTGCTGTCCTATGCGTTGCACGGGGGGCTGCACGGGCACGGGATGGATGCGCTGTCCGACCGCTACCTCAACCATCAGCCGATCCCCATCAAGACGCTGCTGGGGTCGGGCAAGGCCGCGCGGACCTTTGACAAGGTGTCCATCATTGAGGCCACCCCCTACGCCGCCGAGGATGCGGACATCACCCTGCGGCTGTGGGAGGTTTTCAAGCCGCAACTGCACCACGCCCGCGTGACCCGGGTGTACGAGACCATGGAACGCCCGTTGGTCCCGGTGCTGGCCGCGATGGAGATGGCAGGCGTCAAGGTGGACCGCGATGTGCTGTCGCGCATGTCCAACGCGTTCTCGCAGAAGATGGCGGGGCTGGAGGCAGAGATTCACGAACTTGCGGGCGAGAAATTCAATGTCGGCAGTCCCAAGCAGCTGGGCGAGATCCTGTTCGACAAGATGAGCTTGCAGGGCGGGAAGAAGGGCAAGACCGGGGCCTATGCCACCGGTGCCGACGTGCTGGAAGATCTGGCCGCCGAAGGGCACGACCTGCCCGCGCGGGTGCTGGATTGGCGGCAGCTCTCAAAACTGAAATCGACCTATACCGACGCGCTGCAGGACCATATCAACCCCGGAACGGGCCGCGTGCACACGTCCTATGTGATTTCGGGGGCCAGCACGGGGCGGCTGTCCTCGACCGATCCGAACCTGCAGAACATTCCCATCCGCACCGAGGAAGGC
>SKKS01000090.1 GCA_007123625.1 Paracoccaceae bacterium | reverse complement strand
GGGCGGCGCCCGCGCTGCCCTTGTCCGACCGTCCCGGGCCGCTGCCGGGCGGCGGCATGTTCGGGGGCGGCGTTTTCTGCAACTGGCGGATCAGTTCCTCTGGGCTTGGCAGGTCGGCCACATGGGTCAGCCGGATCACGGCCATTTCGGCGGCCATCATGGCGTTCGGGGCGATCGCGACCTCTTCCAGCGCCTTGAGCAGCATCTGCCAGGCGCGGCTGAGCGCGCGCCGCGGCAGGCCTGCCGCCATTTCGGCGCCGCGCAGGCGCTCATCCGGCGGCACGGTGGTGTCGTCACCCGCGCCGGGCGTCACCTGCATCACGCTGATCCAGTGCGTTGTTTCGGCCAGATCGCGCAGCACCGCCGCCGGGTCTGCGCCGTCGGCATATTGCGTGGCAAGTTCCGCCAGCGCCGCCGCCGCATCCCCGCGCATGATCGCGGCGAACAGGTCCAGCACCCGCCCGCGATCCGCCAGCCCCAGCATGGCGCGCACCTGCGCCACGTCCACCGCGCCGCCGCCGTGGCTGAGTGCCTGATCCAGCAGCGACATGGCATCGCGCACCGACCCTTCGGCGGCGCGCACGATCAGCGCCAGCGCATCGTCGCTGATCTGTCCGCTTTCGGCATCGGCCACGCGGCGCAGGTGCGCGATCATCACCTCGGGTTCGATCCGGCGCAGGTCGAAGCGCTGGCACCGGCTGAGCACGGTCACCGGCACCTTGCGGATTTCGGTGGTGGCGAAGATGAATTTCACATGCGCGGGCGGTTCTTCGAGCGTTTTGAGCAGCGCGTTGAAGGCGCTGTTCGACAGCATGTGCACCTCGTCGATGATATACACTTTGTAGCGCGCCGACGCGGCGCGATAGGCGACGCTCTCGATGATCTCGCGGATGTCGCCGACGCCGGTGCGGCTGGCAGCGTCCATTTCCAGCACGTCCACATGGCGCCCTTCGGTGATGGCACGGCAGTGTTCGCAGACGCCGCAGGGGTCCGTGGTCGGTCCGCCCGCCCCGTCGGGCCCGATGCAGTTCAGCCCCTTGGCGATGATCCGCGCGGTGGTCGTCTTGCCGGTGCCGCGAATGCCGGTCATCACGAAAGCATGCGCGATCCGCCCCGCCGCAAAGGCGTTCTTCAGGGTGCGGACCATCGCATCCTGACCGATAAGGTCGACAAAGGTCTCGGGCCGGTATTTCCGGGCCAGAACCTTGTAGGCGGGGTTTTCCGCGGGAACCTCGGGCGTGCTCATGGATCTTCCGGTGTTGTGGCTTGGCAGAGCCTATCGCGCTTCGCGGGGATTTGCCACCGCTTCGCGGGCGCAGTCGCAGCGTCGACCGCAGACCGGTTTCCGACTGCGGATGTACGCCCCTGAACCGTCCTAAAGCCGCCAGTTCCGGTCACGACGGGCGTATGGCGCCAAGGGGCTTCAAGGGTTGACTTGATCTTGCGCATCGAAAAAACTTTTTCGCGCTGAAAGCGTTCCGCAAAGCCGGGAAATACCCGACCGAACGGGACGCCGGAAACACGAATGACCCATCAATTGACAGGAATGATGATGAGCAAGCAGCTGTTGATCTATGAGAATGCGGTGCCGATTTCGGCAGAGCAGCACAAGGACATTTCGATCCGCACCGGACAGGACTGGGCCTTTGCGCAGGGGCTGAATTCGGTGCCCTTGGTGGCTGCGGAATTCGAACAGGCCGGCGCCGAAATGCCCGTTGTCTTCGCCGGAGAGGGGGACGACCTGACCCCTGTCGGGCTGTTGGGGCTTGAAGCTGGCGAGAACCTGTTTCTGGACACTGACAACCGCTGGCATGGCCGATATGTGCCCGCATTCCTGCGCCGCTATCCCTTTGTCTTTGCCGCGACCGGCGAGAACGGCGACACGCTGACATTGTGTATCGACACCGGGTTTTCCGGCGTGAACACCGAAGGACGCGGCGAGCGTCTGTTTGATGCCGAAGGCAATCGCACCCAGTATCTGGACCGCATGCTGCAGTTCGCCTCGGACTACCAGGCGCAGCACCAGCTGACGCGCGCATTCGGCAAGCGTTTGAACGAGCTTGGTATTCTTGAACCTGCCGTGGCCAACATCAACCTGCCGGGCGGGCGGACGTTCACGCTGCGGGGGTTCCAGCGGGTCAACCGCGAAAAGCTGGCGGCTCTGTCGGACGAGGTGGTGGTCGAGCTGTTCCGCACCGACATGATGGCGCTGATCCATTTCCACCTTGCCTCGCTGAGCCAGATGAACCGGTTGCTGGAGCGCAAGCAGCCCGCCCCGCCTGCGCCGACGCATGTCAGCGAACAGACCGAACCCGCATGAGGTGACGCAGGGACGGCCCCGGCGGGCCGTTCAGAGCGCGTCCAGCGCGTCCAGAACCAGCCGGGGGTGCGTGAACAGGATTGTCTGTCCCGCATCCTCGGCGATCCGGACCTGACTGCGCGTGCCAAGTTCGCCGCCGAAGGTTTCCACCGACGCGGCCGATACGACCGGATCATGGCGACCGTGCACCAGGATCACCGGGCACTGGCTCAGCCGCGCACGGTAGCCCCAGTCGCGCACGACGTGGTAGCTGTCGATCTCGAACGCCTTGTAGCCCTGCGCAACCGCGAATCGCACGCCGTCGGCGATGGCGCTTCCAATCAAAGGGTCATTGTAAGCGGCCAGATCCAAAGGGGATTTTGCGTATAGCGCCCGCAGGAACCGATCCACGCCGCCTGATTCGATCTGCCTTACGCCCGCATGCAGGATCAGCGGCAGCGCCGACGGCGTGAAGCGCGCGGTATAGGCGACGGTGCGCTGTCGCGGCGACATGTGCCGGAACTGGCCAAGCGAGGTGATCGGCACGCCGCCCGCCACATTCACAACGCCCCGCACCCGGTCCTTCGCCTT